>NZ_CEYNZH010000002.1:0-166753 GCF_982874595.1 Oceanospirillum sp.
GTTGCTATTATAAAAAGTCCCCGCACGATGGCGAGGACTTTGTCAGCAGTCTGAAGCGCACCTTTGGGTGCGCTTTTTTGTATTTGAGTGTGGTGCATTTCACAGACTGAATAATCGATCAGAGGATATCGTCTGGGCGGACACTCCCCCAGCTTCTGCACTTGGGGCACTGCCAGAGTGGGCTATGCTGGCTTTTGAAGCCGCAGCTGACGCATCGTGATTGATGCTGCTTGCTTTCAAAGCGAGCCAGCTGCTGTTCCAGTTGATGCAATCTTGGTTTTAGTGGAACGCTGTTTTTCTGCTCCAGTATGAGGTTGACCTGAAGGGCTGCAACGAAGGGCGATGAGCTTTTCTGTCGTGCAGAATAGGCTTCAAGGTACTCTAACGCTGAGTGACTGTCATAACGTTGCTGGATCAGTTCTGTCTTTAGGCTAAGTGCTGTTTGTGACGGGAATTGCTCCAGGGCTTCATCCAGAATGGGGCTCAGATCTTTATCGGTCATAATCTGTCGCAGTTCAGGAAGAATCAGAGAGTAATAGCGCTTGTCCTGTTCGGGAATGCGTAGCAGAAGCGAGCGGCCTTTACGGATATTATTGCTTTTGAGTTCCATACTGGCTGTTGACCAGTTTGCCCGGATGCAGTTGGGGTCGTTGTAAAGTGCTTGCTTCAGATATTTTCTGGCTTGCGTGGTTTCTTGCCGGTTAAGCAGGGTTTCTGCCAGTTCACAATAATAGTGAGCAATCGCTTTTCGTTGTTCGGGGAGGTCCCTCAACAGACGGTTATTGCTGATCTCGATGGCTTTCTGCCACTCTTTTTCTTGTTCATAAATACGCAGTAGAAGTTTCAGTACCTGTAGGCGAACTTCATCAGATTGGGCTTCAGTGATTTCAAGCAGAAGGCGCTCAGCGCGGTCAAAGAGCCCTGCGGCAAAAAAATCCCGTGCCAGCTCCAGTTGAACCTGTTGCGTAAGGGATTTGCTGAGGGTTGGACGAGCAAAAAGGTTCTGATGCAGACGAATGGCCTTTTCTGTTTCGCCCTTGCTACGAAACAGGTTGCCCATGGCGATATGCGTATCAACAGTCTCGGGATTGATTTCGAGAACCCGCATAAAAGTTTCGATTGCCTGATCCTGTTGATCGTTTAACAGATAGGTTAGTCCGGTGAAGTAGTCTTTATTCAGGCTGTTTTCTGACAGGGAAGCCGTGGCCCCTCGGTTTTTATTTTTGGCTTTGTAACCAAGAAAAAAACCGATTGCTATCGCTGTAACCAGTGTTACCAGCAACAGCACTTCATTCATTCTGTGTATCCTTAAGGCCGGAAATGCGCAGAGTATCCAGTTCTTTTTGAGCAACCTTAAGAGCTTTCTCACTACGCATCTGCGCTGTTTTCAGACGGACAAAGGTAGAGAGTGACAATAGCCAGCCAGTGATGAGTCCAATAACAAGGCTTCCCAGTATGAGAAGAGAGATGCTGATTTCCGGCAAACGCAGAATAAGCAGATCAATCGCGTAGGGTGTTGTATTTCGGGAAGAAAAAAGCACGCCGGTGATCAGAAGTATTAAGACCACAGCAAAGAGAATACCGCTTTTGAGCCAACGCATCTTAACTCCTGTTATCCGGTTGGGTATGGCTGGATTATGCCAGCATTCGACAGGAATCTCATTAGTGAAACAGAACAGATGTAAAGAACATGGCTTTAAGCTTCGTCGTGTTTCGGGGGCTAGCTACGAAGTCTTTTTGCCTCATCAACCTGTTCACGCAGCTCTTTGCCCGGTTTAAAGTGGGGGACAAATTTACCTGTTAGATCAACGGCTTCGCCCGTTTTGGGATTACGGCCAGTGCGTGGTTCACGGTAGTGCAGCGAGAAGCTGCCAAAGCCCCGAATTTCAACCCGGCCACCTGTAGCAAGAGTATCTGTTATCTGTTCCAGAAGAATCCGCACAGCAGATTCGACTTCCTTAGCTGATAACTCCGGCTGTTTTAATGTGATCTGTTCAATTAGCTCTGATTTCGTCATTGTCTGTTTCCTGCATTTTGGATCGTTATTCTTCTGGAGCATTGTTATTCAGATAAGCGACATTATTATCGGCCACTTATGGAAAAATAAAATAGGGATAATCCTGTATTAAACAAAAGGTTAGTGAAAAATCAATGGGTAAAAGCAGTTTTTTGCTTTTGATCATTGCTCAACGCTATCTGGGGTATGCAGAACAAGCGCGGTATACTGGCGATAATTGCCCTGTTTGCTAAATGGGCTGTCTGATAAGTTTTAGGTGTGACAATGAGTATCGAAGAAGAAGTGAAGCGTTTGCAGTGGCAGAGTCGGCGTGGCATGTGGGAGTTGGATCTTATGCTGGTGCCTTTCGTGCGGGATTGTTTTCGGGATTTGGACGAAGCGGATCGCACGCGCTATGAAAAGCTATTGGAGTGCGAGGATCAGGATCTGTTTGTCTGGCTGATGCAGCGTGATCTTCCGGAAGAATCTGAACATCGTCTGATTTTGCAGAAGATTATCGCTTATGCTGAACACGGCGACCTGTCTAACTTTAAGAGCCTCTAAAGGGCTGCGTGGCTGGCTGATTGCGAGCCACGCCCTTCCTCTGATTTTACTTTGCCTTCATCGCCCTGAGCCTTTGAGCTTTCTTTTTACAATCCCGGCTGTACTACTCTGGTGGCAATCCTCACGAGCCTTGGGCTTATTCAATCGGCCCAACGATATCGTGATAATCTGTTCCGATAGTGAAACATGGCTGTTGACGTTACGTTCCGGTGAACGTTATCCGATGGATTTGTATTATGCTTCCGGTTTTTACAGTTTTTGGCAGTTTCTGATTTTTAAGGATGAGAAAGGCCGGCTATATCGCTTGTTCGTTGCCCGGGATAGCATGGACCGTGAGAGTTTTCGACGACTAAGGGTTTTACTTCGATTCAGAAAGAAAAATGCCGGCTTCAGGTTCTGAAGGCGGCATTTTTTGTTCAGCGAGGCGCCGTCATGGGATGAGGTGGAATAGCGTTGTTACCACTGGTCTGGCGTCAGGAAGGTATTGCGGGGTTCTGTGCTGAGCTTGGGATAATCCAGTGTGTAATGCAGGCCGCGACTCTCTTTTCGCATCAGCGCCGAGCGGATAATCAGATCGGCGACTACTGAAAGGTTACGTAGCTCGATCAGATCTCCGGAGATCTTGTAGTTGGAATAGTACTCAGAGATCTCGTTGTTCAGCATATCGATTCGGTGCTTGGCACGCTGTAGGCGCTTATTGGTCCGCACGATGCCTACGTAATCCCACATAAAGCGGCGTAGCTCATCCCAATTGTGAGCAATAACCACATCTTCATCCGAGTCTGTTACCTGGCTCTCATCCCAGTCGGGGACATAAGGTGGTTCAGGCACGCTATTCAGTTTGCTGAGAATATCCTGTGCCGCTGATTCGGCATAAACCAGACATTCGAGCAGCGAGTTGCTGGCCATGCGGTTGGCGCCATGAAGACCTGTGAAGCTTGCCTCGCCAATGGCGTAAAGATTAGGTGTATCTGTGCGGCCTTTGGTGTCCACAACGATACCGCCACAGGTGTAATGTGCTGCGGGAACAACAGGGATCGGGTCTTTGGTGATATCGATACCGTATTCCAGGCAGCGTTCATATACCGTCGGGAAGTGGCCCTTAATAAAGTCTGCGGGTTTATGGCTGATATCCAGATAGACACAGTCACTGCCCAGTCGCTTCATTTCATGGTCGATCGCTCGGGCGACTACATCCCTTGGGGCCAGTTCCTGACGCTCATCAAAGTGATGCATAAAGCGTTTGCCATCGGGCAGCAGGAGATGAGCCCCCTCACCGCGAAGTGCTTCGGTAATCAGAAAAGACTTCGCCTGAGGGTGGTAAAGACAGGTGGGATGGAACTGATTGAATTCCATATTGGCAACACGACAACCCGCACGCCAGGCCATAGCGATACCATCACCGGAAGAACCGTCCGGATTGCTGGTATAGAGATAAACCTTGCTGGCACCGCCGGTTGCCAGAATCACAAAGCGGGCTTTGAAGACATCCACGTGCTCGGTTTGACAGTTGAGTACATAGGCTCCAACGCAGCCATGCCCCTCGGCATCCAGTTTACGTCGGGTGATCAGGTCCACTGCCATACGGTTGGTATAAATCTGAATGCTCTTGTTTCGCAGTGCCTGAGCAATCAGAGTATCGGAAACCGCAAGGCCGGTAGCATCAGCAGCGTGAATGATTCGGCGATGGCTGTGCCCGCCCTCGCGAGTCAGGTGATAAGGCTGGTCGCTGTCGCTTTCATCGTTGGGGGTAAAGGGAACGCCCTGGCTGATCAGCCAGTCGATACTCTTTTTACTGTTTTCAACCGTAAAGCGAACGGCTTCTTCATCACACAGGTCAGCCCCTGCAATCAGGGTGTCCTGTACATGAGATTCCACACTGTCGTCAGTATCCAGTACCGCAGCGATACCGCCCTGTGCCCACCGGGTTGAGCCGTCATCCAGAGTACCTTTGCTCAGCACGGCCACAGAGCAGTGATCTGCCAGTTGTAAGGCTAAAGACAAACCGGCAGCACCGCTACCGACGATAAGAACATCATGCTGAAAAACCTGGCTCATCAAACTTGTTTCCGATGCACAAAAAAATGAATATTCCTGCAGTGACACGGTGAACCTTTGAACAGGGCGCGGGTCATAATGGCAAGATAACTTGGGCAACTGATGTTAGAGAAATTTCAGTCATCAGACAAACTTACGTTTGGTTTCATTACATTGGAAATCGTCGTTGGTCACGTTGGCTGGGAGATGAAGGTTCCCTGAGAATCTCTGGTTTTTCTTGTGTGCTGTTTATTTCTGGGGCTGATTGCTCTTCGGTTCAGCCGATGATGGAATTACGATAAACAGGAATACCGGCACAGACTAAAGCCTGTTGACGTAGCATAATAATTATCCGATACAACAGGTCATAATGAGTCATAGTGTTCAGAAAGAAACACCTTATTTTGCTTTGCGTACACGATTACTCCTTGTGCGCATTGAGGTTGAGAGATGACGAAGGAAACGGATCAGCAGCTGGTAGCGCGGGTTCAGGCGGGTGATAAGCGGGCATTTGATCTGCTGGTGCGTAAGTATCAGCACAAAATTGCTGCTTTGGTCAGCCGTTATATTAAGGATTCTCATGAAGTGCTGGATGTTACTCAGGAGGCTTTTATTAAAGCGTACCGAGCGATAGGCAACTTCCGTTCAGAGAGTGCTTTTTATACCTGGCTTTACCGTATTGCTATCAATACTGCAAAGAATTATCTGGTATCCCGCGGCCGAAGGCCTCCCGGAACTGATATCGATTATGACGATGCTGAAGTGCTCAATAACGACGGTCGTCTGAACGATAACGCTTCACCGGACAAACGTCTGGAACGGGATGAGCTGGAAGCGACGGTTTACAAAGCGATAAACAACTTACCTGATGAGTTGCGTACCGCTATTACGCTACGGGAAATGGATGGCATGAGCTATGAAGATATTGCTCAGGTTATGCAGTGCCCGGTGGGGACAGTCCGTTCACGTATTTTCCGTGCCCGTGAGGCAGTGGATCGTGAAATTAAGCGACTGTTTGAGCCTGAGCTGGCGGCTCAGTAATTTTCACCCTGTTCTGCAGGGTAAGTAAGAACCGAGGTTAGCTATGAGTGATAATATTCACCAGTCGCTTTCACATCTGATGGACAACGAAGCTGATGAGCTGGAGTTGCGCCGTATTCTAAAAGCCTGCGATGAAACTGATGGCGAACAACTGGCAGATACCTGGCATCGGTATCATCTGGTACGCAGTGTGCTGCACAAAGAGTTTGAGCAGGAACAGTTGGTTGATATTGCCGACCGTATCTCTGTTGCTCTTGAAGCTGAGCCGGAACCGGCCCGACGCAGGAAGCTGTTTGATAACTGGCGCGAACGGGCATCGAAAATGTCCGATACTTGGATGGCTAAGGGCGCGATTGCTGCATCCGTTGCCGCTGCAGTTGTCCTGCTGATGCCGAATCCGCAGCAGGATCTGCCGATTGCCCAACAGGTAGCAACGCAATCTTCTGCGTATCAGCAAACATTACCCGCACGGGGTTTGCAGCAGAGTCCAATTGGAGTACAGCGTGTCAGTGCTGGCGCTGAGTCGGCTCAGGTCCCCTACCGTTTGGTTGATAATCAGAAGCTACGTCAGGAACGCCTGATTCGTGGATATCTGATGCAGCACTCGGAATATGTGGCCACCAATGGTACTCACGGCATGATGCCGATTGTCCGCGTATCGGGTTATCAGGCTGCGGGTCAATAAGCGTTCAGAACCGGAGTGGAAGTGCTACAGCATAACCTGTTATCCGGTTCAGACAGGTAGTGATTCATGATCAGAAAATTTATACCTACAATAAGCCTTCTGGGCGTACTGTTGGTGTCTCAGGCGGCTAAAGCAGCCGAAACGGCAGATCAGTGGTTGCAGCGTTTTACTGATGCTATGCATAACTATGAATACAGTGGTGTGCTTGTTTATTCCAGAGAAGGTCAGTTGGATGCGGTTGAGCTCAGTCATGATGTTAATGAGCAGGGTGAGCAATCACGGCTCAGTTATCTGGATGGCTTGCCACGGGAGTTTCTTCAGCAGGGAGGGCGTATAACGCGCAAGATCTCCGGTGAAGTCGTAGCCAGTGAGCGTATTCAGGGACGCAACCCATTTGGGCGTTTTTCAGGCGCTCTTGAGCGGGTTAAAGAGCATTACCAGTTGCAGTTGAAAGGTCAGGGGCGTGTCGTTGGTCGTCCTGCAGTGATTGTTGAAATTGTTCCCAGGGATAATCAGCGCTTGGGGTATCGACTGTGGCTTGATAAAGAATCGGCTCTTCTGCTGAAATCTGTGACGCTGGACCCTTTGGCTCGTGAGCTTGAAACGTTTCAGTTCACCTCATTTTCCTTCACGGCTAAAGCAGAACAATCTGCTGCCGGGGCTTCGGAAGAGTCGCCTCTGAAGAGTTCGCAGGACGTACTACCTTGGCTACCGGATGGCTTTGAACTCTTTATGCAAAAGCAGGCTGTTGTGGTTTCTGATAACCATCTGGCCAATATGTACTCCTGGTCTGACGGAGTCAGCACTTTCTCTGTCTTTGTTGAACCGTTGCGGGCCGATTCTCTGAAAGAGGGGCATCACCAGTACGGTGCTACTGTGGTTGTGGTGCGTAGCATCCATGAACAGAACCAGGGACGCATGATTACGGTTGTTGGAGAGATTCCTCTGCATACTGCTCAGAAGATCGCCGCAGCCTTCTGATTTTGCTGAATCTCAGTGATGGATTCAGTGGTTTGTTGCCAGGGATGGGTCGTTTAAGCTTGGGCTATTACGGATAACCCATTGAAAAGGTTCAGCCATGCTGGAAGAGCAAGCAGTTGTTGTTGAAGTCGCACCCGGAGAAGTTTGGGTTGAAACCTGCCGCCAGAGTGCTTGTCAAAGTTGTTCTGCCAAAAGTAGTTGTGGCCACTCTCTATTGAGCAAAATAAGTAGCGGCAAAACTCAGCGACTACAGGTGAATACTGACAAAGTGCTTCAGGTTGGTGATCAGGTTGTTCTGGGGCTTGATGAAGGTGCTTTTCTCCGCGGGTCCGCCCTGCTTTATCTGTTGCCTCTTGTGGCATTGATGATTGGAGCGTTGGCGGGTGAAGCTGTGTTTGGTCAGGATTCTCTGATGAGTTTCGTTTTGGCTGCAGCAGGGCTTCTGGCAGGTTTTGGATATGTGCGCTGGTACAGCTGGCGTCACAGGCAGGATGCCCAGTATCAGCCAGTGGTACTGCGTAAGTTGTCCCAAACTGGCGATATTCCCTTGATGAATCAATAGATACACCTTACTTAGAAAACAAAAGCATAGGCATTAGCCTTGTTAGCGTTTTTCCCTGTCTTAATTATCTGTTGGCTGTGTATGTGGATAGTTGAGGTGTTCAGGTCGGAATCTATGTTGATTTCCGTCGCGGACGAGCCAATATTATCCTCATATTCAGACACTTCTGTTCAGGAGAGTTTGATGAAAAATATAGGCAAAGTTCTTGTGTCCCTGACCTGGATGCTGGGCTGGTTGCTTTTTGCCAGTAAAGTACAGGCATACAATCTTCCGGATTTCACTGATCTTGTAGAAGATGCCGCTCCGGCGGTGGTGAATATAAGTACGATCAAAACCCGTTCCGACAACCATCCACCAATTGCTGGTATGGATCAGGAGGATCTGCCGGAGATTTTTCGTCATTTCTTTGGCCGTCGCGGTAACCCCCAGGAACAGCCTCAACAGTCACTGGGTTCCGGTTTTATTATTTCCGATGATGGTTATATTCTGACCAACAATCATGTCGTTGAAGGCGCAGATCAGATTGTTGTCCGGCTGTCAGACCGTCGTGAGATGGAGGCGACGGTGGTTGGTCTGGATAAGCGAACGGATCTGGCGCTTCTTAAAATTGATGGATCTTCATTACCCGTGGTTGAATTGGGCGATTCCTCGACACTGAAGGCCGGTGAGTGGGTGCTGGCCATTGGCTCTCCGTTTGGTTTTGATCACTCCGTAACGGCAGGTATTGTCAGTGCAGTGAACCGCTCTCTGCCGAACGAAAACTATGTGCCTTTCATCCAAACTGACGTCGCGATCAATCCAGGTAATTCTGGTGGCCCGCTGTTCAACCTGGAGGGTGAGGTAATCGGTATTAACTCTCAGATCTATACCCGATCCGGCGGCTTTATGGGACTGTCTTTTGCCATTCCTATTGATGTCGCTATGAATGTAGCCGACCAGTTGAAAGAAAAAGGGCGTGTTGCCCGGGGTTGGTTAGGTGTTGTTATTCAGGAAGTGAATCGTGATCTGGCTGAGTCCTTTGGCCTAAGAAAGCCGATGGGGGCGCTGGTAGTTCAGGTTGCGCCAGATGGTCCGGCAGGCAAGGGGGGGATTCAGGAGGGGGATATCATCCTGGAATTTGAAGGGCAGTCAATTCATCGTTCCGGAGAGTTACCACCACTGGTTGGTCAGGTCCGTCCCGGTGATAAAGCCAAAGTTCAGGTACTGCGCGATGGTTCACGTAAGTTGCTGAATATTACAATTGAGGAGCTGCCGGATCAGCGGGGGCAGCGTCGTACGCAGCAGGAGCAGCCAGCAGACCGTTTGGGTCTGAAGGTTGCAGAGCTGAATTCTGAGATGAAGCAGCGCTGGGGTGTTGATGAAGGTGTGGTGATTATGGATATTGAACCGGGTAGTGCCTCTCGCTCCGGTTTCCGCGAAGGCGATGTCATCACTATGATGGGGAATCGTCAAATCAATAATCTGAAGGATTACCGCAAAGCTGTTGAGCTATTGAAAAAAGGGCAGTCTGTACCTGTGCGCGTTGTTCGTCGCGGAGAGCCCGCTTTTGTTCCTCTTAAGGTTGAATAAGCCTTAGTTCACAATCTTTGGGCAGTCGGGAGATGCTGGTTTCCCGACTGCTTACGTTATGTGATCGTTTCAGGCTTTAATCCCTTTTTTTATGCCGACTCATTTCAGAAATCTGAACGGTCACACCTCTCTGGGCATGGCGTATGCAAAGGGAATCATGTAGACTTCGGTGCTAATTTTTCCGGGGCTTTTTACATTTTTCGGGATTGATGGTCATACCTGTTCAGGCCAACCCCAAGCCCCGACTGAATAGAACCATTCATATTCGTCAGCAGATGACCTTTCTTTGGTGAAAATATACTGTGAGTCGCTTAAGTCACATCCGTAACTTCTCTATTATTGCCCATATCGATCATGGCAAATCCACTCTGGCAGACCGCTTTATTCAGACCTGTGAAGGCCTGACCGAGCGTGAAATGGCTGCTCAGGTTCTGGACTCCATGGATATTGAGCGTGAGCGCGGTATTACTATTAAGGCGCAAAGTGTAACTCTTAACTACACCGCCAAAGACGGTAATACCTACCAGCTGAACTTCATTGATACTCCCGGACACGTGGATTTTTCCTACGAAGTTTCCCGTTCTCTGGCGGCCTGTGAAGGTGCTCTGCTGGTCGTAGATGCGGCACAGGGTGTTGAAGCCCAATCGGTTGCTAACTGCTATACCGCTATCGAACAGGATCTGGAAGTGGTTCCCGTTCTGAACAAAATGGATCTGCCTCAAGCGGAACCTGACCGGGTTGCGCAGGAGATTGAAGATATTATCGGTATTGATGCGACTGAGGCGGTACGTTGCAGTGCCAAGTCCGGTCTGGGTATTGATGATGTTCTGGAAGATCTGGTTGCCCGTATTCCACCGCCGGAAGGTGATCCGGATGGCGATTTGCAGGCACTGATTATCGATTCCTGGTTTGATAACTACCTTGGCGTAGTTTCCCTGATCCGTGTGGTTGAAGGTACGGTTCGCAAGGGCGATAAGATCATCATGAAATCCACCGGTAAAGCCTGGGGCGTTGATGCCGTGGGTATCTTCACGCCGAAGCGTACACCAACCGGTATTCTGAAAGCCGGTGAAGTGGGCTATCTGGTTGCCGGTATTAAAGATATTCACGGTGCGCCGGTCGGTGACACAATCACATCAGCGAAAACCCCTGATGTGGCGATGCTGCCGGGTTTCCAGAAAGTAAAACCTCAGGTTTATGCGGGCCTGTTCCCGGTAAGCTCTGATGATTACGAAGATTTCCGTGATGCACTGGAGAAGCTGACGCTCAACGATGCTTCCTTGTTCTACGAACCGGAAAACAGTGAAGCGTTAGGTTTTGGTTTCCGTTGTGGCTTCCTGGGTATGCTGCACATGGAGATTATCCAGGAGCGTCTGGAGCGTGAATACGACCTGGATCTGATCACTACGGCACCCACGGTAATTTTTGAAGTCCTGTTAAAAAATGGTGACGTGATTCATGTCGACAGTCCGGCTAAACTGCCTGATCCGGCCGGCATTGAAGAGATGCGTGAGCCGATCGCCCGCGTGAATATTCTGGTTCCTCAGGATATGCTGGGTGGCGTGATTTCTCTTTGTGTTGAGAAGCGCGGTGTGCAGATCGATATGCAGTTTATGGGTAAACAGGTTCAGCTGGCGTACGATGTTCCGATGAATGAAGTGGTTCTGGACTTCTTTGATCGCCTGAAATCTGTCAGCCGCGGTTTCGCTTCTCTGGATTACAGTTTTGATCGTTTTCAGGCTGCTGATCTGGCGCGTCTGGATATCCTGATTAATGGTGACAAAGTCGACGCGTTGGCCTGTATTGTCCATAAAGAACATATCCGCAGTCGCGGCATCGCCCTGACTGAGAAGATGAAAGAGATTATTCCGCGTCAGATGTTTGACGTTGCGATTCAGGCTGCAATGGGTAACCAGGTAGTTGCCCGACAGACGGTAAAAGCACTGCGCAAGAACGTAACCGCCAAATGTTATGGTGGTGATGTAAGTCGTAAGAAAAAGCTTCTGCAGAAGCAGAAAGAAGGTAAAAAACGGATGAAGCAGGTGGGTCGTGTGGAAATTCCGCAGGATGCCTTCCTGGCCGTTCTCAAAGTGGATAAGTAATATGGATTTTGATTTTGCATTAGTGCTGGTGATTGCGGTAGCCGTAACGGGTGTCGGCTATGCTGCTGACGTTTTCTTCTTTGCTAAGAAGCGGAAACGAGCCGTCAGTGCTTTTCTGAATCAGCCTCAGCGCTCCGCTATGGATGCAGAGGTGATTAACCAGCTGGAAACAGAACCCCTGTGGGCTGAGTACTCCCGCTCATTTTTTCCGGTACTGTTTCTGGTATTGGTCGTCCGCTCTTTTGTGGTTGAGCCGTTTCAGATCCCCAGCGGATCAATGCTGCCAACACTGAAAATCGGTGACTTTATTCTGGTGAATAAGTTCGCTTACGGTCTGCGCCTGCCGGTGAGCAATGACCGGATTGTAGAGGTCGATGATCCTGAACGTGGCGATGTGATGGTCTTCCGCTATCCTGAGGATGACAAGGTGAATTACATCAAACGGGTTATTGGCCTGCCCGGTGATCGCCTGCGCTACGAGAACAAGGTGCTCTACATCAACGGTGAGCCTGCTACTCAACAGTTTGTTGCAGCGCTGCCTGCCGGAAACCCGAACCGGAAACTGCTGCGTGAATCTCTGGGTGACATCGAGCATGAGATCTACAACAGTCTCCAGCCGGGCCAGAATATGCGTGAAGTGGTTGTACCGGAAGGTAAGTACTTTGTGATGGGGGATAACCGTGATCACAGTAACGACAGCCGCTACTGGGGCTTCGTCCCGGAAGATCATATTGTCGGTAAAGCCTTTGCAGTATGGATGCACTGGGAAGGTTGGTCCAGTATGCCCAGCTTCTCCGATGTTCGGGTAATACAGTAAACATTTAACGACCGGCCAACTGGGCCGGTTTGCCTTTTCTGATGACGGAAAAAGAACGAGTTAGAGTGAAAGCAAATCTGAACGAACTCAGTAAAAAACTGGGCTATACCTTTACCGATATTAACCAGCTCAAGCTGGCGCTTACTCACCGCAGCTTTGGTGGCAGTAACAACGAGCGTCTGGAGTTTCTGGGTGATTCTATCGTTAACTTTGTCATCGCTGAAGCCTTATATCACCGCTTCACAGAGGCCCGGGAAGGGCAGCTGAGTCGCCTGCGTGCGCGTCTGGTGAAAGGTCTGACGCTGGCTGAAGTTGCCCGCGAATTTGACTTGGGTGATTACCTGCAACTGGGCTCCGGTGAGCTGAAAAGCGGTGGTTATCGTCGTGATTCGATTCTGGCTGATGCGATGGAAGCCGTGATTGGCGCAATTTATATTGATGCCGGTATGGATGTGGTCCGTGAACGTATTCTCGACTGGTACAAAGAACGGCTGACCAAACTGAATCTGAACGATACTCAGAAAGACCCTAAGACGTTGTTGCAGGAGTTCCTGCAGTCCCGTCAACAGAGTCTTCCTAAGTATGATGTGATTTCTGTTGAGGGTGAGGCACATGACCAGACGTTTACCGTTGAATGTCATGTTGTACTGCTCAGTGACAAGACCATTGGTATCGGTAGCAGTCGTCGTAATGCGGAACAACAGGCGGCTAAAAACGCGCTGACCGCACTGGAATCCAAAAAGCAGTCTGCCAAAAAGTCGGATAGCAAGAAGTGAGTGCACCCATGAGTGATCAGACCAGCCGTTGTGGCTTTGTAGCCATTGTTGGCCGTCCTAATGTGGGCAAGTCTACCCTGATGAACCATATTCTCGGCCAGAAGCTGAGTATTACCTCCCGTCGTCCTCAGACCACACGCCATCAGGTTGTGGGTATCAAAACCGAGGATGATGTTCAGGTGGTTTATGTGGATACACCGGGGATGCACAAGCTGGAGAAAGATCGTAACAAAGCGATCAACCGCTATATGAATCAGGCGGCCAGCAGCGCACTGAAAGATGTGGATCTGGTTATTTTTATCATCGACCGCATGCGCTGGACCGACGAAGATGATGTGGTACTGCAAAAGCTTGAAGGACTGAAGTGCCCTGTGATTCTGGCGATCAACAAAATGGATCGTCTGGAAGAAAAAGAAGCTCTGCTGCCTTACATCGAAGAAGTTGCCCAGAAGCGTGACTTTGATGCCATTATTCCGATCTCTGCTCAGCACGGCCATAATCTGGAACAGCTGCAGGAGCAGGTGCGGAGCTATATGCCGGAGTCGTTCCATTATTATCCGGAAGATCAGGTAACCGACCGTACCGAGCGTTTCCTTGCCTCTGAACTGGTGCGTGAAAAGATCATGCGTCAGCTGGGTGATGAGCTGCCTTATCAGGCGACGGTCGAGATCGAAGAGTTCAGCGAAGATGACGGCATTCTGTTTATTGGTGCGTTGATTCTGGTGGAGCGTGCCGGTCAGAAACGCATCATCATCGGTGAAAAAGGCTCCCGTATTAAGCAGATTGGTCAGGAAGCCCGTATCGATATGGAGCGTGCTTTCGGTGGCAAAGTGATGCTTAACCTGTGGGTTAAAGTGAAAGGCGGTTGGTCTGATGACGAACGTGCCCTGAAAAGTCTGGGATATTCTGATCTCTGATCCACGACTTTATCCCGGATCTCATCCCTTCCTGATGGAATAACACCTGTGGCTGCCAGTGTTCATTGCCAACCGGCATACGTTCTTCACAGTCGTCCCTACAAGGAGTCCAGTGCGCTGGTCTCTTTATTGACGTTAGATTATGGACGTATTGATGGCGTAGCCCGGGGTGTTCGTCAGAAAAAAAGCCGCAACCGGGCTTTGCTGCAGCCTCTGCAACCACTGCAGCTATCCTGGCGCGGCGATGCGAGTCTGAAAACCCTGTTTGATATTGAACCCTGTGGCCAGCTTCCCCTGTTAGGTGGCCGATCTCTGAGCTGTGTGCTGTACGCTAATGAACTGCTTAACCGTCTTTTATTGCCTCAGGAGGCGGTGCCGGAATTGTTTCGTGAATACGCGTTACTGATCGCCCAGTTACAGCAGGCGGATCAGCTTGAGCCCTCTCTGCGCTGCTTTGAATGGCAGTTACTGGAAACGCTGGGTTATCCACTGATCTTCGCGGATCATAAAGGTGGTGATTTGCAGGCAGATCAGCACTATAGCTATCACTGGGAGTTCGGATTTCATCCGGTTAAGAACGGTTTCCATCCGGCCCAGAATGGTTTTCTGGGGGCGCAACTTTTAGCGCTGAAAGAGCAGGACTGGTCCACTCCCGAGGTCCTGAAAGCCGCCAAAAAACTGAGTCGTATCGCACTCCAGCCGCTATTGGGTGATAAGCCATTGCTGTCACGACAGTTATTCCAGGCCGGTATCTCTAAGCCAGCGAATGCCGGTCAGCGTCAGACCAATCTTTAGTTTTCCCCGTAGGTATAGAACATTCAGTGTCAGCCCTGATAGGCTACACCAAAACTTATTCTGTTATCTCCCTGCTGTGTCAGGTCGTTTGAGGAGTCATCATGGTTAGTGTTTCAGCATCTGTTCCGCGTTTACAACTGGGCGTTAACATCGACCACATTGCTACCCTGCGTCAGGCGCGCGGAACCCGTTATCCCGATCCGGTTCAGGCGGCTATTTTGTCAGAAGAAGCGGGTGCAGATGGTATCACCGTTCACCTGCGGGAAGACCGTCGTCATATTCAGGAGCGTGATGTTCGCCTGATCAAAGAGGTGATGCAGACCCGCATGAACCTTGAGATGGCGGTGACTGACGAGATGATCGCTTTTGCGGAAGAGATCCGTCCGGAGCATATCTGCCTGGTGCCGGAAAAGCGTGAAGAGCTGACCACCGAAGGCGGTTTGGATGTCGTTGGTCAGTTTGATCGCGTCGCCGATGCCTGCAAACGCCTGGCGGCAGTTGGGTGTGAAGTCTCTCTGTTTATCGATGCCGATCCGGCCCAGATAGAAGCGGCAGCCACTATTGCGCCTGTGATTGAGCTGCACACAGGGAGCTATGCTGATGCTGAAACGGCTGAAGAGCAGGCCGCAGAGCTGGATGTGATCAAACAAGGCGTAAAACTGGGTCTTAAACAGGGGCTGATTGTGAATGCCGGTCATGGCTTGCACTATCACAATGTTGAGCCGATTGCCGGTATTCCGGGCATCTATGAGCTGAACATCGGCCATGCCATTATCGCCCGCGCCATGTTTGTTGGCCTGAAAGAAGCGGTTGCCGAGATGAAACGCATCATGCTGGCAGCTCAGCCTAAATAAGGTTGTCGCAATGATTTTGGGAATCGGTACTGATCTGGCCGTGATTGAGCGTGTTGAAAAGGCGATCGACCGTCATGGGGAGCGTTTTGCAAAGCGTATTCTGACGGATGTCGAGTTAGCACGTTATCGTGATCACCCTCAGCCGGCAGCTTATCTGGCGAAGCGTTTTGCGGCGAAAGAAGCTACCGCTAAGGCGCTGGGGACGGGTATCGGCCCGATCAGTTGGCAGGATATGCAGGTGGGACGTACCGAAGCCGGTGCACCTGTGATGCAACTATTAGGCGCTGCAGCTGCTAAAGTGGCTCACCATAATGAGGTGGTCTGCCATCTGTCGATTACCGATGATGGTGGCCTGGCTCAGGCCTTTGTGGTGCTGGAAGCCCGCTGATTTAAGCCGTCTGCTGGTCAGTGTTATTCCTGCCCGATGCCTGTTCAGAAGCCAGTCTTATGACTGGCTTTTTCGTAGTATCTCCTGCTCTTTCTGCCAGGATTCCAGTCTGCCAAGTTCTTTGTAGAGTGTTTTCAGCGTTTCCTGCGCTGCTGTCATCTGGCGCATTTTCAGCTGAGTTTCCAGCGTTTCTGTTGTTAATGCCAGTCTCGGCACGCCACAATAACGTGTTGCTCCGTGCAGGTGGTGTACCGCGTTAATCATCTCTTCAATATCTTCGCCCCGGAAAGCGCTGTCCAAACGGTCACGTGTTGCTGGAATATCCTGCAGCAGCATCGATAGCATCTCTTCTGCCAGAGCCGGTTTGCCTCCGGCAAGGCGGATGCCCATCTCTATATCCACCACACTTTCCATGCTTTCCTCCAGCAGATGTTCATCTTCCGGCAGTGGCGGCTCGGCATCCGCTGGCATTACGCTTGGAGAGAAGCCGGTCCAATGCTGGATCAGCCCTGCCAGCTTCTCTTCGTCGATCGGTTTGGTCAGCAGGTCATTCAGCCCGGCTTCCATAAAGTTCTCTTTCTCTTCCGGAAGCGCATGGGCCGTGAGGGCGATAATGCCCAGATCCTCATAGTAAGGCGAGAGGTTTCGGATTCGGCGGGTGGTTTCCATGCCATCCATATCCGGCATCTGAATATCCATCAGAACCAGATCCGGTTTCTTTCTCAGAACCTCTTCAATTGCTTTTTTACCGCTATTGGCCTGAGTAACATTAAGACCAAATTCTTTCAGAAGTGTTGAAGCCAGCAGCAGATTAGAGGCATTGTCATCAACTACCAGAATTGTCGGGGCGGAGGCCATGTTGCTCTGCAGGTTGAAATCACCCTGATGGTTCATGGCTGGGGTGGCCGGATGAGTTGTCGCTGACCTGTCTGTTATTAACCGGGAATCCTGAGTCCGGTCTGAAACGAGCGATGCTGACTTACCGGCGAAGGCCAGATGACTTGGGTGTGACGTTAGCTGGGTTTGCTGCAGATTAAGCACGGTTTCAATGGCAGACTTCAGATCATCATGGCTGATCGGTTTTGCTTCTACATGGCTGACACCGGCGCTCATGTAGCGGGTGATAAGATCGGCGTCGTTACTGCCCAATAACACCAGAACAGGGATCTGCTCCGCTAGTTTATGGGTTAGTGCCAGGGTTGCCCTGTCATTAGCTTCCTGATGATTAAAGGCCAGAACAGCAATCTGGCTACCGGGTTGCTGTACATTAATGCCATTAAGACTGTTATGACTGGTTACCTGCAGGCCGAACTGAGTCAACTGATGGTTGAGTGCGTTCTGGTTCAGGGGATGGCTTTCCACCAGCAGAGTTTTCAGCCCATCAAAGCAGGCTTCCGGCTCAAGGTCATAGGTGTTGCTCTGAACGGGTGTTCGAATGGTAAACCAGAAGGTTGCTCCTTCGCCCAGGTCACTTTCAAGACCAATCTCACCGCCCATCAGTTCAACCAGCCGTTTACAGATCACCAGTCCCAGACCGGTTCCACCATGCTGACGATTCTGGCTGGAGTCCGCCTGAGTAAAGGGGGTGAACAGGGCCGGCTGTTTTTCCTTTGCAATACCAACACCGTTATCAGTGATCTTGAAGCAGATGACCAGCTCATTGTTTGCTTCCAGTTCGGTCATTACGCGAATGACAACATCACCGCTGTCGGTGAATTTCACGGCATTACCCAGAAGGTTGATCAGTACCTGTTTGATACGAAGGGGGTCGCTGACTAGGGTAGCGGGTACATCGTCATAGACCAGTGCCACCATCTCCAGCTGTTTACGCTGTGCTTCAGGGGCCAGTAGGGCGATCGTTTCATCCACAATCTCCCTGGGATTAAAGGGGATCGATTTGATCTCCATTTTCTGAGCTTCGATTTTAGAGAAGTCCAGAATGTCGTTGATAATTGACAGTAAGCTCTCAGATGCATTGCGGATACTGTTCAGATGAGCGCTTTGATGTGGGGTGAGTGGCGTGCGACGCAACAGGTTGCAGAATCCGACAATGCCATTCATCGGCGTGCGGATTTCGTGACTCATATTGGCGAGAAATTCAGACTTGATCCGGTTGGCCTCTTCGGCACGTTTACGGGCCAGATCCAGTTCAATACTCTGGGTTTCCATGGTAATCATGGTTTCTTCCAGCTCGGAGGTGGTCTGCTCAATGTTATCGTTCAGTTCCTGGCGTTTCTGCTTAATACTGTTGGTCAGTTGGTTAATATCATCGGCTAACCGATGATATTCCGGGCAACCCAAATGTCGGGCTTCAACCGTATAATTTCCGGCGCTCACCTGTCGGATAACATCACGGGCTTCCTGAATCGGAGCCAGAAACTGGCGGCTGATTCTCAGTGCTATAAAGAGGGTCGCAATTAACAGAATCAGTACCACCACCCAGTTCAGGATCACATCGTAGATAATGCTCAGGCGGGTTTGGCTCAGATGAACTTCAAGTTCCAGCCAACCAACGATAGCGTTCGTTTTGATCTCCATGTGCACAAACTGAGGGGCGAACAGATCTTGGGTGTTTTTATTCTGGGCAGCTTCTGTTGCCCGGTTTTTAGGAGGAAAGGGGGATAGCAGCGGCTGAATAACGCGAAGTGTGCTGTCGGAATATCGGATCAGAGGCTGAGGCTGCAGACGGTGACTGGCATTACTGACCGGATACATACTGGGGCCACCGTGAAAGATATTTTCCCGGTCTTTATTGTGTACTGAAACAGCACGGATTTCCGGTTCCTGAGACAGGGCGTCCATAATCCGGCGAACCTGCTCCCTGTCATTACGCTCCAGGGCATAAGCCAGCGGGGTACCCAGCTGACGACTTAACGACTCGGCTTTTTCCATCAGGTTTTTCTCAACCAGAGCGTAGTAGTTCAGAAAAAGGTGAGTACTTAAAACCAGTGCCGTAATAATTGCCGGAAAGGTTGCGATAAAGAGAATTTTGTTACGTAAAGGCCAGTTTTTCATCATGAATCCAGATTGATACCCGCTGCGCTTATGCTGCCGTGCCAGAAAAAACACTTTTACCATAATACCGATAAGGCTGCAGTTATAAGCAAATAGCAAAGCATTATTTTGAAAACAGTAGCGCTTGCCTCATATAAGCTGTTTCCGGCGATTGAGAACTTAGTGCCCGCTCTGTCGGGAAAAGTGGTTTAAAAATCAAACCGTCACAGGTATAAAAGGCGCAGTTGAAACAGTCGCTTTTTAACGGGTCGTTTATGGGCTGAGACAGAAAATAATTCCCTATATAAAGTAAGGGGTTAAAGCAGTAGAGCGACCGGCTTTAAAAGCCTAACTTAGAGAGATTCTATGTCTTCCGAACAAAAATCCACGGAACAGATTGCTGATACAAAGGCTCAGTTTAACGATTTTCCGACCATTGAAGCCTTTGTTGGCCAAACCCCTCTGGTGCGGTTACAGCGTCTTGTTCCGGATAACGGATCAGTGGTTCTCGCCAAATTGGAAGGCAATAACCCGGCCGGCTCGGTTAAAGACCGACCTGCGCTCAGTATGATTAATCTTGCTGAAGCCCGTGGTGATATTAAGCCTGGCGATACTCTGATCGAAGCGACCAGTGGTAATACCGGTATTGCCCTTGCGATGGCGGCAGCTATTAAAGGCTACACCATGGTTCTGATTATGCCGGACAATATGAGCGAGGAGCGAAAAGCTTCTATGGCTGCCTACGGGGCTCAGTTGATCACGGTCAGTAAAGAAGAAGGTATGGAAGCGGCTCGTGATCTGGCGCTGCAGATGCAGAAAGAGGGCAAGGGGATTGTACTGAACCAGTTCGGTAATATGGACAATCCTGAGGCACATTATCGCAGTACCGGCCCCGAGATCTGGGAGCAAACCTTCGGTAAGGTGACTCACTTTGTCAGCTCCATGGGCACCACCGGCACCATTATGGGGGTTTCCCGCTATCTGAAAGAGCAGAACCCGGATGTGCAGATTGTTGGTCTTCAGCCCAGCGAAGGAGCCAGCATTCCTGGTATTCGTCGCTGGCCGAAAGAGTACCTGCCGACCATTTTTGAAGCCGAGCGTGTGGATCAGGTTATCGATATAGATCAGGCATCGGCGGAGAGCACGATGAAAGCACTGGCTAAAGAGGAAGGTATCTTTGCAGGCGTTTCTTCCGGTGGAGCTATTGCGGGAGCGCTTCGTATTGCTGAGCAGAATCCGGGAGCCGTTGTGGTTGCTATTATTTGTGACCGGGGGGACCGCTATCTGTCTACAGGTGTGTTTAATGCCTGATCAATTTTTAATGAATCAGAGATAGAGCTTTAACAGAGAAGGGTTGTCTATACATATAAGACAGCCCTTTTTTAGTCTGTATTGGCGTGAAAGGGCGGTTTTATTTGCGTGGGATTTCGCACTATTTAGCCCTTCGGCTGGACAAGTTGAGATTAGGCGTTATCATCTGCCGCCATCCCTACGGGACTGTTGCTTTATCCAGCATTTGTTGCTGACCTGCCCCTCATCAGGCCACAAACTGTTCCGGTATTACCGTGTTAAAAAACCGCTGATATTGTGCGGAATTTTCGATTACAAGGGGGCTACGTGCCTGAGTTAGTGTCTGATCTCCTCATTGAACGCCAGGGCCATGATGGTCGGGGTATTGGCCATCACAATGGAAAAATCGTTTTTGTAGAGGGAGCACTGGCCGGGGAAAGCGTCAGCATTCGTATCGTCAAAACCCATCGTCGTTTCGATGAAGCGGTGTGTGAGACCATTCATACTCCATCTCCGGATCGTATTGAGCCTGCCTGCGAGTATTACGATAAGTGCGGTGGCTGTGGTATGCAGCATCTTTCTCTGGAGCGTCAGCGCGAGGTGAAACAGTCTGCGCTGGTGGATCAGCTGGAGCGTTTCGGTAAGCTTTCTGATATTCCGTTGCAGAGTGCTTTGGTCGATGAGCCCTGGGGCTATCGTCGCAAAGCCCGTCTGGGTGTGAAATGGAACCGTCACGGTGATCTGATTATCGGTTTCCGCGAAAAAGGTTCGTCTCATCTGGTGGCGATTCAGCACTGTGCGGTGTTGCATCCTGAACTCTCCGCGTTAATCCCCTCTCTGTATGATCGGATTCCTGAGCTGGAATCCCGAAAAACGATTGGGCACCTTGAACTGGCATACAGTGACCAGGGCTGCGCCCTTGTGGTGCGCCACCTGAAAGGTTTGTCCCATAAAGATCAGCTGATTTGGCTGAACTGGGCTGAAGAGCACAAGGTTCAGCTTTACTGGCAGAAAGATCAGGCCGATAGCTTGGTGAACGCCCGCCTTGAAAAAGGCAAGGTGATCACACTGAGTGGTGATCAGTTGCCTGTGCTCAGTTATCAATATGATGAGGTTACTTTAGCCTTTCAGCCCAATGATTTTGTGCAGGTGAATCCTGCGATCAACCGTCAGATGGTTGATCAGGCACTGGAGTGGCTACAACCAAAGGCGGATGACGTGGTGCTGGACCTGTTTGCCGGTTTTGGTAATTTCAGTTTGCCACTGGCGACAAAAGTAGCTTCTGTCACGGGTATTGAAGGTGCGTCGAATCTGGTCCAACGTGCACGGGCTAATGCTGAATTAAATGGCATAGAAAATGCTATTTTTGAAGCGGCTGACCTGAGTCAGTCATTCAAAGGCCTTTCCTGGGCCAAGACCCGTTATAATGTCGTGCTGCTGGATCCACCCCGTACTGGCGCACAGGTTATTTGTGAGCAGATGAAAGCGTTGGGGGCAAAGCGGGTACTTTATGTGTCCTGTAACCCTTCAACTCTTGCCAGAGACAGCGCTATTTTGACAGAACAGGGTTATAAACTGGTTCGGGCCGGAATTATGGATATGTTTCCGCAAACGGCTCATGTGGAATCCATGGCACTGTTTGAGCGCGGTGGTAAAAAGAAAAAGTCCTGATTTTTGCGGCATCATGCTGTATTGGCGATCATTCGTGATACAGGTTTGATACCGCTGTTTATTACGCTCTCTGTTTGTTCCCCTCTTGTTTGGATCAGGGGGATCGGGCTGGCAGAGAAGAAGAGGCTGAATCAGCAATTTTATTGTCGGGGCAACGGCAAGCCTGTTGATTCTTACAAGGCCGCCATTAATAAAGGGTGCAGCCGGGCGGATGTCTGAGCGAACACCTTATAATAAGAAACTGAAACTGACAGGCGAAGACATGGTAAAAGTACGTGAAGATCAACCGTTAAACCCTGATGGCACGGTAAATATCCCCAACTGGCTGCAACGCCTGCAGGAGGATGTCACGCTCACTTCACCGGAGCGTGTTCAGTCTGCCTGCGAGATGGCACGTGACGCCCAGCGCAATGCTCGCAAAGAGGACAATTACTGGATTGTTAAAGGGTCCCGCTGCTTCCGTACCGGCCTTGAAATGGCCGATATTCTCGGTGAACTGCAGATGGATGAAGACTCCCTGATCGCGGCGATTCTGTATCGTGCCGTGCGTGAAGGTCATATCTCCATCGCTCAGGTCGAAGAGTCCTTTGGTGAAACCGTTTCCAAACTGGTCAATGGTGTCACTGAGATGGCGGCCATCAGCCAGATTCAGCTTCCGACAGAAGGCATCGTCTTTGGTCAGGAGAACAAAAGCCAGCTGGAAAACCTGCGTAAAATGTTGGTGGCGATGATCGATGATGTTCGTGTCGCGCTGATTAAACTGGCAGAACGTACCTGCGCCATCCGAGATGCTAAAAATGCCCCTCGGGATAAACGTCTGCGTGTTGCCCGTGAAGTTTTTGAAATCTATGCCCCGCTGGCGCACCGTTTGGGTATTGGTTACATCAAGTGGGAGCTGGAAGATCTCTCCTTCCGTTATCTGGAAGAGGAGCAGTATAAGAGTATCGCCCGTCTGTTGTCTGAGAAGCGCCTCGACCGTACTGAATATATCGAAAAAGTGATCGCCCTGCTGAAAGATAAGCTGGAAGGTGAAGGTATTCACGGTGCCCAGGTGAATGGCCGTGCGAAACATATTTACAGCATCTGGCGCAAAATGAAGCGCAAAAACATCGACTTCTCTGAAGTATACGATGTGCGTGCCGTGCGTATTCTGGTTCCGGATGTGAAAGACTGCTATACCGCATTGGGGATTATTCACGGTCTCTGGCACCACATTCCCCATGAGTTTGATGATTACATCGCAACCCCAAAAGAGAACGGCTACCGTTCCCTACATACGGCGGTTGTCGGACCGGAAGGCAAGGTACTGGAAGTTCAGATCCGTACTATCTCCATGCATGAAGAAGCCGAACTGGGTGTTTGCGCCCATTGGTTGTACAAGGGCACTGACACCAAGAAAACCAGCGACAGTTACGAAGAAAAGATCGCCTGGTTACGTCAGGTTCTGGAGTGGCATGAAGAAGTCGGTGATGCTAACGGCCTTCGGGAAGAGCTGCAAAATGATGTTGCGCCAGATCGTATCTACATCTTCACACCGGACGGCCATGTGGTGGATCTGCCCCATGATGCAACACCGGTGGATTTTGCCTATCGTGTGCATACTGAAGTGGGTCACCGCTGTCGTGGCGCTAAGGTGAATGGCCGTATTGTGCCACTGACTTATCATCTGAAAACCGGTGATCAGGTTGAGATTCTCACCTCAGAAAACACCCGCCCCAGCCGAGACTGGCTGAACCCGGCTCTGGGTTACGCCCTGACATCCCGTACCCGGGCCAAGATCCAGAGCTGGTTTAAACTGCAGGATCGAGATCAGAATATAGTGGAAGGGCGTCAGCTGCTTGAGAAGGAGTTCAAACAGCTCGGTCTGAGTGGTCTTGACCTGCCGAAGCTGGCAAAGGCCGTTAACTACAACACTGAAGATGATATGTACGCCGCGCTGGGCGCCGGTGATCTGCGGACCGGTCAGGTGCTGAGTGTCGCCCAGAACCTGTTTGGTGAAACCGATGATGAAGAGCAGCTGGAGAAATTCCTGCTGCACCGTCGTTATCCCGGTGGTCAGAAATCCGGTAGCAATGCCCCAGATGACATTACGATTCACGGTGTGGGTAACCTGATGACGCAGATCGCCAAATGCTGCCATCCGGTGCCGGGTGATGACATCGTCGGTTACATTACGGTGGGTCGTGGCGTGTCGATTCACCGTCAGGATTGTGCCAACGCCCTGCAGCTGAAAGCGGAAGACCCGCATCGTATGATCAATGTGGAGTGGGGCGAACGTACTCAGCATATGTACTCGGTGGATGTTCGCATCCGCGCCTGGGATCGTTCCGGTCTGTTGCGGGATATTATGTCCGTATTGGCCAACGACAAAGTCAATGTCCTGTCGGTGAATACACTGACCGACAAAAAAGAGAACCAGGCCAATATTCTGGTGACGCTGGAAGTGGATGGTATTCAGGTGCTGGGCCGTATCCTTAACCGGATTGAGCAGCTGCCGAATATTCTTGATGTTCAGCGTTTTCAGGAAAAGAAAAAATCAGCCTGATCCGCTGCTGAGGTACTCAAACCAACGATTGTACTCAGGTCGCGATCCTACTGATTGCCTAAAACGCCCGCTTTTGCGGGCGTTTTGCGTTAGAGTGTTTTGCTTGTTTATTTTTCTCCAAGAGCCATCTGTTATGAGTCAAAAGCCAACTGTGAATGTACAACCCGAACTATCTGAGCATGAGTCCACTGAACAATCCAACCGATACAGCATAAGAGATCTGACCTACCTGATGGCGCGCCTGCGGGACCCTGAAACGGGTTGCCCCTGGGATAAAGAGCAAACCTTCGCCACCATCGTGCCGCACACACTGGAAGAAGCTTACGAAGTGGCGGATACCATTGAGCGCGAAGACTGGGATCACCTGAAGGAAGAGCTGGGTGATCTGTTGTTCCAGGTGATCTATTACAGCCAGATGGCGGATGAGAAAGGCTGGTTCAATCTGGATGATGTAGCGGATGAGTTGGTTAATAAAATGGTTCGCCGTCATCCCCATGTGTTTGCCGAAGGGGAGTTGTACCCTGCAGAGAATGAATCCATCACGGCAACCGAGGTGGATGAAGCTCAGGTGAAACAGCGCTGGGATGAGATTAAGGCGGAAGAGAAGGCGAAAAAAGCGGCATCAGAAACCAGCGATCATCAACAGACAAAGCCTTCGGTTCTGGGAGATATTCCGGTTGGGCTACCGGCTTTAACCCGTGCTGCCAAGATTCAGAAGAAAGCCTCCAAGGTGGGCTTTGACTGGCCGGATATTCAGGGTGTGCTGGACAAGGTACGTGAGGAGCTGGAAGAGGTGGAAGAAGCGGTCGCCGCAGATAATCTGCCAGAAGCGCAGAAGGAATTTGGTGACCTGTTATTTGCTGCAACCAATCTCAGCCGCTATCTGAAAAAAGACCCGGAAAGCGCCCTGCGGGGAACCAACCGTAAGTTCGAGTTCCGTTTCGCTTATATTGAACAGCAGCTGCAGAATGCAGGACTGAGTTTTGATGATGTGGATCTGGCACAGATGGATCAGTGGTGGGATGAAGCTAAGCAATTGGAGCGATAAACGCCCCCTTTCCTGCAGACAAAAAAATAGACCGCCTGAACTCCCGGTTCCGGAGAACCAGGCAGGCGGCCCCACATGGCAAGTCCCGCAGTAGTCCCGCGGGAAGCTGCCGCCCAAGGGAGAAAGGCGGCGGTAAAACCGTATGATCAATCAGCACTCATCCGAGATTCGCTGTGCTGAATTAACGTTGTTTCTGGTAAATAACAGAGTAAAAAAGTCTGATCAGCCCGCAGCCTTCAGCTTAGTGTATTCTTTCAGGTAGTGACGGCTTAATTCCAGAAAGCGGGGTGTTAAGCCCTCATCTTCATAGATGGGATCACCTTCCTCATCGTGAGCCACTACCTTAGTCCCCTTCTCATAAGGGAAGCGGCCTTCCACTTCATCCAGCGCTACCTTGATCAGGTCTGCCAACAGAAGCTCTGCGGGTCGTCGTGGAAAAAGTTCTGCCAGTGCCTGTAATCGTGCCGCATCCTCCACCGGCAGGCGAATGCTGTACAGCTCTTCTGTCATCGCACCGGTGTCTTTGCTTTTCCAGTTGTGTACCAGTTCATTAAATCGCATAAATAAACGCCTTATGCAGGAGTCCGCAGTAATTGGCCGATGTACGCCATCGTGTTACTGCAGACTTTCGTGAATGTTAAGCCTTACTCATACTGTAGCAACAAAGCGAAGAATTATTGCCGCACAAGAGTGATTTCTTTACCTGATCAACCGGATAAGCTCATACTGACACTGATGAGATTCACCGGAATGTGTTATCCGTTATAAGGATCCGTTACGCCAAATGTTGTCCGGTAACTACACCTTAAAGATGGCGCAGACTGGTCTGATAGACCAGTGACATTTGGTTTTCAAACGTAGTAAATAGTGTGTAAACGTAGTAAAAAATATTTATGGGACAGCTTATAAGCTATTCCCGTAACACGAATTTTCCAGACATCATGGAGGTAACCCGTGAATCAGTTACATGAGTCGTTACGTGACAATGTGCGTGAGCTGGGTGACTATCTGGGACAAACCATCAGCCATCATATGGGTGATGATTTTTTAGAAAAGATTGAAACGATCCGTCATCTGGCGAAAGCAGATCGGGTGGGGGATCATTCCGATAACAGCCTGCAGGATTATCTCAGCAACCTGTCTGATGATGAGCTGCTGCCGGTGGCACGGGCTTTTAACCAGTTTCTGAATCTGGCCAATATTGCAGAACAGCACTATCGTGCCCGCTACCGAAAAACTGAAAACTATGAGGCGATTGAGCAACAGTCCATTGTGACCTTATTTAATCATCTGGTAGCGCAGAACATCTCGCCGGAAGAGATCTGGCGAACCATCACTGAGATGCGGATCGATCTGGTGATGACCGCACACCCTACCGAAGTGAATCGTCGTACCCTGATCCAGAAATATGATGGCATTGCCGATAACCTGAATCAGTTGGAAAACGAAAGCCTCTATTTGGATCAGCGGGAAAAAATTCAGGATCGCATCCGACAGCTTGTGGAGCAGGCCTGGCATACGGATGAGATTCGTCATCAGCGCCCTACGCCTGTTGATGAAGCCAAGTGGGGCTTTGTGGTGATCGAGAATTCACTCTGGCAGGCTGTGCCAGAGTTCTACCGCTATCTGAATCAGGGGCTTAAAGCCGCAACCGGACGTTCATTACCACTGGATTGTTCTCCGATCCGTTTTGCCTCCTGGATGGGGGGCGACCGTGACGGCAACCCCAATGTGACCGCTGCGGTCACCCGGGAAGTGTTGCTGCTGGCGCGCTGGATGGCCGCCGACCTGTACCTGCGGGATATCGATCAGCTGCTGAATGAACTCTCCATGTGGCAGTGCAATGATCAGTTGCGCGCCGAAGTCGGTTCAGAGACCAAAGAGCCGTATCGCGTCTTGTTGCGCGGCTTACGCCGCCGACTTCAGGTGACTCAGGAGTGGATTGAGGACCAGCTGGATGGTCATACCCGCGACGAGATGCCGGATACCGTTCTGATCGATACCGCTGAGCTTAAGGCACCGCTGAAGCTTTGTTATGACAGTCTGATTGATTGCGGTATGGGGCGTATTGCCAAGGGGCCGCTGTTGGATACCCTGCGTCGTGCCAGCTGTTTTGGTCTTAACCTGCTGAAGCTGGATATCCGTCAGGATTCCGCCCGTCATGCTGATGTTATGTCAGAGATCTGTCAGGCCTTGGATCTGGGGGATTATCATGAGTGGAGCGAGACCGATAAACAGCACTTTCTGCTGAGTGAGCTGCGTTCCTGTCGACCTCTGATTCCTCATAATTGGCAGCCTTCCGCAGAAGTGCAGGAGGTGATTGATACCTGTCGTGTCGTGGCTCAGCAATCTCAGGAAGCACTGGGCAGTTATGTGATCTCCATGGCGCACTATGCCTCGGATGTACTGGCGGTTCATTTGCTGCTGAAAGAGTGCGGTTGTCCTTTCCCGATGAAGGTTGTCCCTCTGTTTGAAACGCTGGATGATCTGGATCGTTCCTCAGATGTGATCGGCAGCCTGATGCGGATCGAGTGGTATCAGGATCGGATTCAGGGCGAGCAGGAGGTGATGATCGGCTATTCGGATTCCTCCAAAGATGCCGGTCAGCTGGCCGCCGCCTGGGGACAGTATCGTGCTCAGGAAGAGCTGGTAAAAGTCTGTAAACGCCATGGCGTGCATCTGACCTTGTTCCATGGTCGTGGGGGGACTGTTGGTCGTGGTGGCGGGCCGGCTCGTGCCGCAATTCTTGCTCAGCCACCGGGGTCGGTTAGCGGCAGCCTGCGAGTGACCGAGCAGGGAGAGATGATCCGCTTCAAGTTCGGCCTGCCGGATATTGCTCAGCGTAGTATGGAGATTTATGTCTCTGCTGTGCTGGAGGCCACTCTTCAGCCACCGCCATCGGTAAAATCCCAGTGGCGGCAGGAGATGAATATTCTGGCTGAACGTGCCCTGCACAGCTATCGCCATCAGGTCAGGGATGTGCCGGATTTTGTGCCCTATTTCCGCGCCATTACCCCGGAGCAGGAGCTGGCAAAACTACCTTTGGGCAGTCGTCCCGCCAAGCGTCGTGCTGATGGGGGTGTCGAAAGCCTGCGGGCGATCCCCTGGATTTTTGCCTGGACTCAGATTCGGCTGATGTTGCCAGCCTGGCTGGGCAGTGATATCGCGCTGTCTGATGCCGTGCAGGAAGGTGAGCTACCCTTAATCCGAGAGATGATGGAACAGTGGCCGTTTTTCACGACCTACATGGACATGCTGGAGATGGTGCTGACCAAGTCAGATGCTAATGTCGCCCGCTACTATGAGAAGAAACTGGTGCCGGAGTCGTTACATTCTTTAGGTGATGTTCTGTGCCACCGTCTGAACGATCTCAAACAGACGGTCATGCAGATCCGTGACCGTAAAGAGCTGCAGGAACATATGCCGTTGATTGCTGAAGCGGTACGGGTACGAAACCCCTATATCGACCCGCTGCATGTACTGCAGGCGGAGTTGTTGCAAAGGGACCGAACTCAGCCAGGTAATGCTCAGGTTGAGCAGGCGCTTATGGTGACCATGGCCGGTATTGCCGCAGGTTTGCGCAATACGGGCTGATCAATGTCACTCACATTGAGCGACGCTTACCCCGGTAGCCAGAGCTGCCGGGGTAGTAAGGAGGCAGAATAATGGGATCCGATAAGTCATCCAAATCTTCAGCGAATGTGCTGAATCATGTTGACCGAAAAAGTGGTCAGTCTGCAGAAGCAACCGGTCGAACTGAAAATGAACGAGACGGGGCTATGCAGCACCCTCTGGTGGAGAGAGCCCGCCGTTTCGCCTCGGATGCTCATGGTCGTCTTGAGCAGGTTCGCCGCTACACCAATGAGGACTATATAGTTCATCCGCAGGCGGTAGCCGAGCGGGTTGCCCAATATCTGACCCAGCCAGAGGTTCTTGCCGCCGCCTGGTTACATGATGTGGTAGAAGATACCGATGTGGATCTGGAGGAGATCAGAACTCTGTTTGGCGATGAAGTGGCGCTTCTGGTGGATCAGCTAACCTCTGGGCCTCACAGCAAAGAGCTTGAGCGTGCAGAACGCAAGCTGATCGACCGGCTGCAGTTGGAAAAAGCTGATATTCGGGCTAAGACCATCAAGCTGGCAGATATCATCGATAATACCTGCACGATTGCAGAACGGGATCCGGAATTTGCCGCTCTCTATCTGCCGGAAAAGTATGCCATGCTTCAGGTTTTGAAGCAGGGTAATCCGGAGTTGTTCGATCTGGCTCAACAGATTATTGAAGAGGGTTTGCAGCAGCTTGAGCAGCTGAGTCAGAAGCCACCCTATGAGGACGGCTGATTAAAGCGTTGCTTAACATCGCGATAGATACTCAGGCTCTCCGGCACTTCAATATTCAGGCGTTCTGCCTGCTGTACCAGATAACCGTTGATGTAGTCGATCTCGGTGATTTTACCCCGTAGAGTATCCTGCAGCATGGAGGAGCGGTTTTTTGCTGTACCTTCAATCACATCCGTTGCTAGTTGCAGCAACCCTTGCTCCGGCAGTTGCAGCTTCAGCCCTTTCATCACCGCCTCAGTTTCCTGACAGAGCAGGCTGACCCGCTGATAGCGCTCAGGCTGCATCAGCTCACCGTTCAGGCACTGATCCAGCGCTGTCAGGCCGTTAATGGCGATATTGATCGCGAGTTTATTCCACAGGGCCTGATTAATATCTTCACAGGCTTCGATGATCAGATCGGTTTGCTCCAGATCTTCAACCACCTGCCGCCAGACGTTTTGCCCCAGGGGATTTAATGCCCCCACGCGGCTGATGCCCTGACCGGCATGGATCACATGACCCGGTTCTGTACGGTATGCGCCATCGGTAATACAAACGGCAACAATGGCGTACTCCGGATAGGCTTCGGCTACCGCCTGCTGAGAGCCCATGCCGTTTTGCAGCAGGACAATACAGGCATCGTCGGTTAATGCGTGTTTAATCCCTGTCACTGCAGCGACCGCATCGTGAGCTTTTGTCGCGACAACCAACCGGCTAATCGATTTCTCAGGGCAGGCGGAAGCTGTGGTCAGCTCTGCCTCAAATGCTGTGGCCTGATCCGCCTGAAACCGTGTCAGGCTCAGGGATTCAGGTGCAGCGACCCCTTCTCTGTGCAGTAGGGTAACGGGGAATCCAGCCTGATTCAGGTAGCCCGCCCAAAGGCAACCTAACGAACCCGCACCCAATACCGTCCAGTGTGTTTGACTCATGCAATTTATCCAGTTGGCAGAAACAGGGGCGCAAGTATAATGCCTGCAGACAGAATTATTAAGGAGACAAACATGCCATCTTTTGATGTGGTGTCCGAACTGGACATGCACCAGGTGACTAATGCGGTGGATCAGTCCAATCGTGTGGTGAAAAATCGCTTCGATTTTAAAGGTGTCGATGCCAAATTCGTGCGTAAGGAAAACGTGGTTGAAGTGGTCTCTGAATCTGAATTTCAGGTGCGCCAGATGGTCGACATGCTGCAGGCAGAGTTGATCAGTCGTAAAGTCGATACAAAATGTATGGAAGTCGGTGATGTGATCGAAAGCGGTAAAACCGCTAAGGCGATCGTCACACTACAGGAAGGTATCGACACGGATACAGCGCGAAAAATCGTCAAAATGATCAAGCAGGAAAAACTGAAAGTACAGGCTGCCATTCAGGGGGATCAGGTGCGTGTGACGGGTAAGAAGCGTGATGACCTGCAGCAGGTTATCGCTTTTCTGCGTCAGGCTGAGCTGGATATTCCTCTGCAGTACCAGAACTTTCGAGATTAATTATAGTATTATATGAAACTAAATAATTAATCATTTATTTGTTTTATCTTTATTTCATACGGGGCTCTGATTTGACAGAGCCCCGTTTTTTTATGTTATGGTTATTACAAGCTTCTTATCATATTTCGATCCTTGATAAGGTAAATCCTCAGTTAGCCAGTTCACTTTTATATCAATAGTTTAAATATTTCTATTGTTAAAAGTGACTAAGGAGTTAATTGAACATGAGTAAGAAAGAAGCCTATCAACAAAAGGTTGAAGCCCAGCTTGATGAGTGGAAAGCTGATATCGATAAGCTCAAATCTAAAGCAGATCAGGCCAATGCTTCTGCTCAGGTTGAGTACTATGAGCAGATTGAACAGCTGAAAGCCAAGCGCGAAGCCGTATCCACCAAGTTTGAAGAGCTTCGTAATTCCAGCGATGATGCCTGGGAAGATGTTAAATCAGGACTGGATCAAGCTAAAGAGTCTCTCTCCGAGGCCATGGACTCCGCATCAAAACGTTTTAAGTGATGTATTAAGTTATATGTATTGAATTATATTGATTAACTTTAAGTTGCTTACTGAATGATGGGGTGTTGTTACATGGTAGTTAAAAACAATATTGTTAATTTTGTTGCTTCTGTTTTGTTAGTGTCTGTGGCGTCTTCTTTGGCTGCCAATAAAAAAGATGCTGACGTTACTGTTCAGGATATCAAACAGGAAACAGCAGATGTTGTTGAAACTCTGCAGGCTTATACTCAGGACCAGCAGCAGGAAGCGGTTCAAATGGCCAAGCAAGCGATGCAACGGGCTGATGAGCGTATCAATCGATTGGAAACCAAAATCGATAACCGCTGGGATGAGTTAAGCAAACCTGCTCGTAAAGAAGCGCGAGCGGCTCTTCGGGAACTTCGCCAAGAGCGAGCCCAGCTGTCTGAGTGGTATGGCAGCATGAAGGAGAGCAGTAAAGGTGCTTGGGCTGAGATGAGAAATGGCTTTAACAAAGCTTACCAGTCCATGTCTAATGCGTGGCAGGACGCCCAGAAAGAGTATGATCGGGGTCAGAAGGGCTCCTGATTAACAAGTCTTCGGGAGTATCTGTTTTCCTGAGGCTCTTAAGCCGGAGTGATACCACTCCGGCTTTTGTCGTTTTATTGGCCGGATTTAAGTAGCGGGATGTTGGCGCACCTTCTCTTTCAGAAAATCCAAAAAAACTTTTACCTTTTCCAATGGGTACTTTCTGCCGGAATAGATGGCATAAAGCACCAGATCTTCCGGCTCTTTCTCTAAATCTACCTTTATCAGTAAGTTTTCATAAATTTCCTGCTTGCAGGCATCAAGTGGCAACAGAGCAAACCCCAGTCCTTTGATAGCTGCTGCCTTAGCCATTTGGCCGCTGTTAACTTTGTAGGAGGATTTTACTGACAGGGTGTCATTGTCTTTGAAGCGCCATGGCATACCCTGAAGAACGGACAAGGTAGTAATGCAGGGAACCGTTGCCAGTGCTGCGAGAGATTCCGGTTTACCCGTTTCTTTCAGCAGAGAGGGGGCCACCACAATGGCACTTGGCCAGCGGATAATCTCTTTGGCAACCCAGCCGGAGTCTTCCAATGCCCCTCGGGCAAACCTCAGTACCAGATCATAGCCTTCCAGCAAAGCATCTCCCGGGTTGATCTGGGTATCACTGCTGAGTTCGAGCTGAGGATGCAGGCAGCAAAAGTCCGCGACGGCCTCAGCCAGAAATGGCAGATCAGGCGTAATGATTTTCAGGTGACCGCTCAGGGACTCTGTGTGGTGCGTAACCTCTTCCAGTGTGTCATCCATCGCTTGTAGGAGTGGTGTCAGAGACTGGTAAATCTGCTCGCCCGCTGTCGTCGGAGTCATGCGGCGGGTGGTGCGTTCCAGCAGGCGAAGGTTCAGCTGTTGCTCCAGCAGCGCAACATGGCGGCTGACATTCGAACTGGGGATCTGTAACTGTTCAGCGGCTGACTTAAAGCTCCGCTGTTGATAAGCCGCCTGAAAGCTGAGCAGCCACTGCAGCTCTATTTTATCTAACATGGGATCAGTGTGACCTGTGTCTTAATAACTCAAAAAATGGGCTTAATAAGCCAATTATCCAATATTTATCCTTAATTATGCCTTGGTGATAATCCCCTGTATCTATTCATTTTCAGGAGGGTGGTATGAGACCGGTGCAAAGAATTGCGATTATTGGCGCGGGTGTTGCCGGAATGTCGCTGGCGATTCTAGCCGCTGAGAGAGGGTTTCAGGTTGAGCTATACGAACGGCAAACCGAAACAGCCACTATGGGCGCTGGAGTGACCCTATGGCCCAATGCGATCTGGGTGCTCGATAAAATGGGGCTGAAAGAACAGGTGACTGCAGCAGGTGGGCAGCCCTGCGTTATGCGTCAGTTTGATCTAACTGGCAGGCAACAATCTGAATTGGATATTGAGGCGGTCAATCGGATCAGTGGTTTAACCAGCGTCACTATTTTGCGCCGGGATCTGATGGCTTTGCTGGCGCATCGGCTTGCCGAGCAGAATGTCAGGATACATTTTGGTGCTGATATTGAGGCTGATGATATCTACAGGTTAAAGCAGGAATATGATCTGGTGGTTGCTGCTGACGGGCGTATGAACTCTGTCGCCCGTCGTCTGCTTTTTGCGGATAAAGCTATGCCTGAGTATCAGGGCTTTATCAATTTGATCGGTATCTGCTCGTTAGATGTCGGGCACATGAATAACAGTATTCAGGAATATCGGGGCGATAACGAGCGCTTTGGGATTGTGCCCGTATCCCACAAGCAGTGTTATTGGGCTGCCGCCTGGTGTGATGAGGGCGCACACCCAGAGCAGATGCGCGAGCGCAGTAAAGATACTGAGCAGTGGCGACATGAGCTGCACCGGCGTTTTGAGCATTGGGCTGATCCTGTTCGTCAGGTTCTGAGCCAGTATGATTCCGGTTCACTGAAAGCGATTTTTGTTCATGACCTTAATCCGTTACCTCTCTGGCATCAGGATAATCTGTTGCTGATGGGGGATGCTGCCCATGCGCCTTTGCCGACATCCGGACAAGGAGCCTGTCAGGCGCTGGAAGATGCCTGGCATCTGGTGAGGATACTGGCTGAAGAAGGGGATACCGATGCTGACAATAGATCGCTGGATGAGTGTTTATCGAGGTTCTATCAGCAAAGGATCGGAAAAGTGACATTGTGCCAAAATATCGGTCGACAGGTTGCTCAGGGTATTTTCAAAACAGCGAAAAAGGGGGGAGCAAAGACTGCCCCCTTAACCGAGACAGGTCCTGCAGCAATTGGTCCCCAGCAGTTGAATGCCCTATGGATGCAGGGATTGGAATATTAGTCTGTGCTTGTTGGTCAGGCGTCCAGAACCAAGTATTGTGTAATTCAGGTATCTGACTTTAAGTCGGGACAGGTTTTATTTTCAGCGTATAGCTAATGGGGGGACTATGAATCAACAGGGACGACTCTATTTTTTCTGCGGCAAAATGGGCGCAGGCAAATCAACCCGTTCAAAGCAACTAGCGGCTGACAAACAGGCGGTGCTGTTGTCCGAGGATGAATGGTTGGCAAGCCATTACCCCGACCAGATTAAGAGCTTTGATGATTACCTGAAATTTTCGGCGCTGATCCGCCCTTTTATCAAACAGCTTGTGCAGAATATTCTGGCAACAGGGGCGGATGTGGTGATGGATTTTCCGGCGAATACCGTGCGTCAGCGAAGCTGGTTTCTTAACCTTTGCCGTGAAGCAGACTGCGAGCATCAGATGATCTGGCTGGATCTGAACGATGAGCAGTGTCTGAAACAGATCGCCCAACGCCGCCTTGAGCAACCGGAGCGGGCAGCCTTTGATACCGAAGCGGTATTTCATCAGGTGACCGCGTTTTTTGAGCCGCCAACGGCTGATGAGCACCTGAATATTGTGACATCAGAGTTTGCCGGTGACGCAGGGGGTGGAGTAAAGGAATGAGTGATGTTGTCAGCCTGCATCTTGATCAATACCCGGATCAGGTCCGGGTAAGACTTTTGGAGCTTCGTGATCTGATCATCAAGAGCGCTTCAGCGTTAGAGGTAGGTGAGGTTGAGCAGACTCTGAAGTGGGGTGAGCCCAGTTTCAGTGTGAAGTCCGGCAGCCCGGTCCGTATAGATTGGAAGGAAAAAACACCGGATCAGTATTATCTGTTCTTCAACTGTAAGACCCGTTTAGTTGAGACTTTTAAAGAATTATATAGCGACTGTCTTGTTTTTGAAGGTAATCGGGCGATTGTATTGCCGCTATCTGAGCCCCTGCCCGAAGAGACTATTACGCACTGCCTTCGGTTGGCTCTGACGTATCACAAGGTTAAGCATTTACCTCTGCTCGGCGCTTAGGCTTCGAGCGGTTTTAAAACTATTTGGGAAAAGGAAGATGACTGGTATTGCTCAAACACCGGAACCACCCTATTACGCGGTGATTTTTACCAATCACAGAACCGAAGGTGACGAAGGTTACGGCGCTATGGCGGATCGCATGGTGGAGCTGGCGGCTGAACAGCCGGGATTTCTGGGTGTGGAGTCAGTGCGGGATGGTTTGGGTATCACCGTCTCCTACTGGGAGAGTCTGGCAGTGATTAAACACTGGAAACAGAACGCGGAACACAAAGCAGCGCAACGGCTGGGGCATGAAAAATGGTACGCCTCCTTTAAGTTGAGAATCGCCAAAGTAGAGCGGGATTATGGTATCTGACCGGGTTTAATGGACTGTTTTACCGATAGAAAAAGGCCTCAAGTGAGGCCTTTTTCTGTTTTTGGGTATCTTTTCAGGTGAGGAATCAGTGCGATAAAACCCGTGACAGGAAGGCTTGGGTCCGTTCGTTCTGCGGATTGTCGAACACCTGCTCTGGTGAACCCTCTTCCACAATGCGGCCTTCATGGATATAGATCACGCGATCCGCCACTTCCCGGGCAAAACCCATCTCGTGGGTGACCACCAGCATGGTCATGCCCTCTTTGGCCAGTTCACGCATTACGTCGAGTACCTCGCCCACCATTTCAGGGTCAAGCGCTGATGTCGGCTCATCAAACAGCATGAGCCGGGGTTCCATTGCCAGAGCACGGGCGATAGCAACCCGCTGCTGCTGGCCGCCGGAGAGTTGGCTAGGGTATTTTTTTGCCTGGTTAGCAATACCAACCCGATCCAGCAGGCGTTTTGCGTTACTTGCAGCTTCGTCTGTGGTCTGGTTTTTGACCTTCATCGGGGCCAGCATTACATTACGCTGCACACTCAGATGGGGGAAAAGGTTGAACTGCTGAAATACCATGCCCACTTCTTTGCGGATCGCATTCAGCGCTTGCTGACTTTTGCCGTGAGCTGTAAGACCATGGCCATCTACCACCAACTCCCCGGAATTGTATTCTTCTAGGCCGTTGATGCAGCGAATCAGAGTCGACTTACCGGAACCACTGGCTCCGATAATCACGACAACCTCACCAGCTTCCACCTGCAGGTCGATATCTTTCAGAACATGGTGCTGACCAAAGTATTTATTCAGCTGCTGGATATTAACGATATGAGACATAACAGGTTTCCTCAGGCTGCTGAATTGCCGCGGTGTTCATAGATACGCAGCAGAAGAGAAAGTGACAGGGTAATTGCGAGATAGAGCAGAGCAACCGCAAAATAGACTTCAAAGGCGGTGAAGGTATTAGCAATATACACCTGCCCCTGACGAACGAGCTCACCGACACCGATTACCGAGAACAGGGAGGTATCTTTAATGCTGACAATAGCCTGATTACCCAGAGGGGGGATCATACGGCGAAATGCCTGTGGCCAGGTAACATACCAGAAGGTTTGTACGCGGGATAATCCTAACGATACACCGGCCTCCTGTTGCCCTTTAGCGATAGATTGAACACCACCCCGAACGACTTCAGAAATATAAGCACCGGAGTTAAACGCGATAGCTGCAATAGCCGCTGTCACCGGATCGATAGGTGAACCCACAAGGTCCGGCAGACCATAGAAGATAAAGAGAACCTGCACAAGAATTGGCGTGCCGCGAAAGATTTCAATATAGGCCGTTGCGGGCCAGCGAAAAAACCATTTCTTGTTCAGGCTCAGGAGTCCAAACAGGATACCCAGCAGGAAGCCAATAATCAGACCTCCAAAAGAGATCATCAGAGTATAAGGAAGACCTTTAAGCAGAAAGGGAACCGAGTTAATTGCTGCCTGCCAGTCGAATTGAAACTGGAATTCCACGTGAGAATGCTCCGGTTGTTTAGCAGAGGAATGGGCAGGAGAAATGCGCCTCCTGCCTGAAGTGCATGACTTCGATATTATGCGTGCTTATCGGTGGCATGCGAGTTCTGAGTATTATTTACTCTTTGGCATTGCACCGAACCATTTTTCGTAAATGGCTTTGTAGGTACCATCGGCTTTGATCTCAGCCAGGGCTTCGTTCACTTTGCCAACCCATGGGCTGCCTTCAACCAGAGCGATGCCGTACTGCTGACCTTCATACAGCGGACCTACCGTTTTGGTACGTCCCTGACCCTTAGTACTGGAGAAATAGCCAACGTTCGGGGCGTCATAAAAAACAGCGTCCACAGCACCGGACATCAGAGCCATATACATATCGGCACTGCCAGGGTAAGGCGTGATGGTGTCGTCATTGTCCAGTTGGCTTACCAGGAAGTCATAGCTGGTACTGCCGATTTTTGTACCGATTTTCAGGCCATCCAGGTCTTTAATGGTTTTAACTTGATTGTTGTTAGCACGAACCAGAATACGCAGACCTGAATCGTAATAAGGGTCTGAGAAATCAACGATCTTTTCGCGGGCTTCAGTAATGGTGATGCCAGCCAGAGCCACGTCTACATTGCCGGTTTGCAGGGCAGGGATGATGCCATTGAAATCCATCGTTTTCAGGTCGTACTCAAAACCGGCACGCTTGGCGACTTCCGCCAGAATATCCATATCAAAGCCGATCATTTCACCGCTGGCCGGATCCATCATCTCAAAAGGAACAAAGCTGGGGTCGGTAACCGCTTTCAGCGTATCAGCGCTAGCCAGGGTAGTAACTGAGCTTAGTGCGATACCTAAGCCAACGGCTTTAAACCATTTCATAGACATATTAACTCCTTGTGTCCGGCCGGGTGCAATCAGGCCTATCTGTGCGTGTTTTTCTTGATTTTATTCGCCTTGCGGGCGTTATGAGTGAATTACCATACTACGAAATAATTAGTGCGCGAAAGGTTTTGTTGTTTTTCTTAGGCTAATTGATAGGCTATATATTCAGTTTATTGGTTTATAAGTCTTTGTTTTGTTGCTGTTTTACGTTTTTCTTGGTTGATTTATCTTTTTATGATTAATTTTATGTTCTGATATCTTGATGATCTCTAATGATATTAAGTCTGTTGCCATTGGTGGCGTTTACGACAAAGCGGGTGTTTTAAGCATAAAAAAGGCCTCAGTTGAGGCCTTAATTGCATTGATGTCGACTCAGAAAGGTTAAATCTTGGTGTCTTTTTGGCACTGATCACACAGACCGTGCAGCTCCAGCTGTTTTCTTACCAGAGTAAAGCCTGCTTCTTCGATACCGCGGTTTAGTTCACTCAGCGTCTCCTGGTTGATACTCAGCTCCTTGACGGTGTTGCACTGATCGCAGATAAGAAACTTAGGCGGCTGGTGGGGATGATCACAGCGAATATGGTTGCAGGTGAGAAACTGGTTGGTGGTTTCCAGCTTATGGACAAAGCCATTATCCAAAAGAAAAGTGAGTATGCGATAGGCGCTCATCGCAGGTAGGTTCTCTGAATAATTAACGCGAAACTGCTCCACAACATCATATGCGGATAGTGGGCAGTTGGCTTCCAGCAGAACTCTCAGCACTTTTTCTCTTTTGGGTGTCAGGCGGACACCGGAATCCTGACAGGATTTCAGGGCATGGCTGATGGTCTGATCAACATCTCTTTTTATCATGCCTGTGGCTCCTTGATGTTTGCTGAGGCTGTTTTGCTGAAGCTGGGGTTGGTCCTTGTGATCTGTTTCAACTCTTCCAATGTGATTGATCGTTCATTTCCTGAGCGGTAGGGCGGCTTAGGTTGATTCTTTGAATCGTTTTGTGGCTCAGGCTCTCTTTGATCTGCTTCTTTCTGGTCTGTATGGCTGTGCCAATCAGAAAAATGACGCAGTAACCATAATCCAGGCAGGGCGATCAGGGTGCAGAGAATAAAGAATTCTGTCCAACCGACGGCTTCGGCAAGAAAGCCGCTTGGAGCTGAGATCAGCGTGCGGGGCACGCCCATCAGGCTGGTGAGCAGGGCGTACTGAGTTGCGGTAAAGCGTTTGTCGGTCAGGGAGGCCATAAAGGCCATGTAGGCCGCAGTGCCCATTCCGGCAGTGAGGTTTTCAAAACCGATCACCGCAGCCAGCATATTCAGGTTGTAACCCACCTCTGTCAACAGAGCAAAACCTGCTGTACTGGCCATCTGTAGAATGCCAAACAGCCAGAGTGCGCGATAAATACCCAGCCTGATGATCAGGGCTCCGCCGAGAAATGCACCGATCAGCGTTGCCCAGAAACCAAAAAATTTAACGGTATAGCCGATCTCTTCTGAGCTAAACCCCAAGTCAACATAGAAGGGGCTGGTCATGGCGCTGGCGAGTGTATCACCCAGTTTATACAGCAGAATAAATAGCAGGATGGTCCAGGCACTGTCTCGGGTGAAGTATTCTTTGAACGGTTCAACAACAGCAGCTTTAAGACTGGAGGGCGGTGCGACAGCAACCTGCGGCTCCGGTGCCATCAGCGTGGTGACCATGCCGATACCCATGCAGAGCCCCATCAGCATATAAACCGCGGCAAAGCCGATGCTGTCGGCTAATACAAGTCCACCACCGGAGGCCAGTAACATACCGGTGCGGTAGCCGTAAACATAGAGGCTGGAACCCATACCCAGCTCATTTTCATGCAGGTGCTCACGACGGTAGGCGTCAATCACAATATCCTGGCTGGCGCTGAAGAAGGTCACTAGTAAGGCCAGAAAAGCGATCAGCCAGGGTGATGAAGCAGGATCTGATAAACCAAGACTGGCAATAGAGAGAGCCAGCAACAACTGGATCAGCAGCAGCCAGCCTCGGCGACGTCCCAAAAAAGGTAGAGTGAAGCTATCCAGAAAAGGAGCCCAGACGAATTTCAACGTATAGGGCAAGCCAACTAATGCCATCAAGCCGATGGTGGAAAGATCAACACCTTCCTGACGCATCCAAATCTGAAGAACGGAAATCGTCAGCAGCAGAGGCATGCCGCTGGAGAAGCCCATCACAAAGGTCACCAGCATGCGGCGGTTGAAGCAGGCTGCCATTAGATCTTTAAAATTGAGCCGTGGGTTTTGCTGTGTGGTCAAATTTACATCCAATTTCTGTCGGGCCAGCGTTTATGGATAAGGTTGTTCGGCTGGCCGATCACGCTAAAACCATCCATTGTACGCAAGAAGCCCTGCTGTGCCGAGGGGCAAAGCTGTTGTTATACTGCGTCTTATTAAATGACTTCATATTCGGGGCCTATTTCCTGATCATGTGCTCCGAATGAAATAGCTGCAAAGTGAATAGGTAATCAATAATGCTGGCAGATTTAAAAGTAGCAGCAGTGCAGATGGTGTCCGGTGAAGATCTGGAACAGAATCTGGTTCGTGCGGAATATTGGGTGGCTCAGGCAGCAGAGCAGGGAGCACAGCTGGTGGCTTTGCCGGAGTATTTCACGTTGTTGCACCATGATGAGCGGGCGAAGTTTGAGATTGCTGAAGCCTTTGGCGATGGTCCGATTCAGCAGCGTTTATCCACACTGGCCCGTAAGCTGAACATCTGGTTGGTGGCAGGCTCTTTACCTTTGAAAGGTAAGCAGGCGGATCATGTGACTAATACCACGCTGGTTTTTGATCCTGAAGGTATTTGTGTCGCACGTTATGACAAGATCCACCTATTCAGTTTCCAGAAAGGTGAAGAGAGCTATAACGAATCCGCCAGTATCGAAGCGGGTGCGCAACCGGTGTGCTTTGATACTCCGTGGGGGCGTGTGGGACTGGGGATCTGCTATGACCTGCGTTTCCCTGAGCTTTTCCGGGCGTTGGATAATGTGGACCTTCTGGTAGTGCCTTCCGCCTTTACCGTTCCGACCGGTCGCTCTCATTGGGAGCTGTTGCTGAAAGCCCGGGCAGTTGAAAACCAGTGTTATCTGTTGGCACCGGCTCAGGGTGGTGATCATGATAGTGGTCGCAAAACCTGGGGGCGGACTATGGCGCTTGATCCCTGGGGCGAGAAGTTGGCTGAGCTGGAGACCGGCGAAGGTGTTATCGTCGCAGCGCTTAAAGTCAGCCGGTTTGAAGAGATTCGTCAGCAGCTGCCCAGTTGGTTGCATAGACGCCTATAGAAAAAGTATCGCTCATACCTTTTGCGCTTGGGCGTTCTGAATAAACGTAAAGTTTTATCGGCAGCCGCCTGATAACTTAGTCGAGGGGCTGTTGGTCTGACAGCCCCTCGACTATAATTGGCCGCAATTATTTCTCCCATTCATCATCACAGGATAGAACGGAATATCATGACTGTTCGCACCCGTATTGCTCCATCACCAACCGGTGATCCCCACGTTGGTACCGCTTATATTGCTCTGTTTAACCTGGCGTTTGCCCGTAAGCATGGCGGTAAATTTATTCTGCGCATTGAAGATACCGATCAGACACGTAGTAGTGCTGAATCGGAACAGATGATTTTTGATTCCCTGCGCTGGTTAGGTCTGAACTGGGATGAAGGGCCGGATGTGGGTGGTGAGTACGGTCCTTACCGTCAGTCTGAGCGTAAGGATATGTACGCCGATTACGCGTACCGTCTGGAAAATGAAGGTAAAGCATTCCGCTGTTATCGTACCAGCGCAGAGCTGGATGAGCTGCGTGAAGCCCGTAAGGCTGAGGGCAAGCATACGGCTCTGAAACAGAGTGATCTGGCACTGCCTGCGGAAGAGGTCGCAGCCCGTGAAGCCGCTGGCGCGCCATATGTGATCCGTATGTGTGTTCCTGAAGAAGGTGTTTGTCAGGTTGAAGATATGCTGCGTGGCACGATCGAGATCGATTGGGGCCAAATCGATTGTCAGATTCTGCTGAAAGCCGATGGCATGCCGACCTATCACCTGGCGAACGTGGTGGATGATCATCTGATGAAGATCACCCATGTGCTTCGTGGTGAAGAATGGATCAACTCAGCACCTAAGCATAAGCTGCTGTATGAATACTTCGGTTGGGATATGCCGGTTCTGTGTCACTTCCCGCTGCTGCGTAATGCCGATAAGTCCAAACTGTCCAAGCGTAAGAACCCAACCTCGATCAACTTCTATCGTCGCATGGGCTTTATGCCGCAGGCGGTTGTGAACTATCTGGGTCGTATGGGCTGGTCGATGCCGGATGAGCGTGAGCGTTTCACTCTGGATGAGATGATCGAAAACTTCGATATTCAGCGTGTGTCTTTGGGTGGTCCGGTATTTGATGTTGAGAAACTGTCCTGGCTGAATGGCCTGTATATCCGCGAAACCCTGGATGATCAGCAGTTTATGCAGGAAGTGATGAAGTGGGCCTTTAATCCTGAGTATGTCAGTCAGATCATTCCTCAGATCAAAGGCCGTGTGGAAACTTTCAGCGATATTGCACCGCTGGCGGGCTTCTTCTTCTCCGGTATGCTGCCGATCACCGAGGAGAGCTTTGCCCATATCAAGGCGGAAACAGCGGATGTTGTGAAACAGCTACAGTTCACCCTTTGGCAGATGGAAGCGCTGCGTGAATGGAACAAAGACAATATCTTTGCTGATGTGAAGATGCTGGCGGATCACTTTGAGGTAAAAATCAAAGACTTCCTGCAGCCGATCTTTGTGGCTATCGCGGGTTCTGCAACCTCTTCTTCCGTGCTGGATTCTATGGCGATTATCGGTCCGGATATGACCCGTGCCCGTCTGCGTCATGCGGTTGACGTTTTGGGTGGTGTTTCCAAGAAGCAAACCAAGAAGCTGGAAAAAGAGTTTGCTGCGTTAAACCAGTAAGGGGAAGTCCCTTGCGGGATAAGCCTTTCCGGCTAACCGGTTGATTTGTCTGCATAAGTTTTCTTAATAAATGAAATTTTTTTGAAAAAAAGTGTTGACCCGTACGGGGTGGATCAGTATTATTCGTCCCGTACTTGAGACGGGGCCTTAGCTCAGCTGGGAGAGCGCAACACTGGCAGTGTTGAGGTCAGCGGTTCGATCCCGCTAGGCTCCACCAATATCTTGTATGATTTGAGGTTAGATCTATCAATAACTTCAGTCCTATGCGTCCCATTCGTCTAGTGGCCTAGGACACCGCCCTTTCACGGCGGTAACAGGGGTTCGAACCCCCTATGGGACGCCATCTTTTCTTCTGAAGATTGAGTCGAAAAGAGATAAAAATACCGCCAGATGGGCGGTTTTTTTATGTCTGAAATTTGCCTCAAGCTACAAAAAAAGCCCTTCCTTCATCTCTGAAAAAAGAGCCTCTTGAGTTCTTGTCGCCTTCTATGGGGTTTTCAGGAACTAGTCCATCATCAGTAAGCGGTTTACGAAGTATTTGCTAGGGTCTTCCGGGCGCACAATGGTGCCTACACTGGCGGAGCTTACCGGGTCGGTTAGATCAAAATCATCCGGCGTAATCAATTGCTTATTATCGGCGTCGTAAATCACGCGAACCATGGCAGGTTTTGCTGTTTCCGTGTCCAGTGTCAGAACAAAGCCGAGTTTGTTGGATGAAAGACGAACAAAGGAGCCAACAGGCATCAGGCCAACGCATTTAATAAAACGTTGCACCATTAGCCGGTCAAACTGCTTGTCACTGTTCATCAGGGTCTTGAAGGCCAGTGCCGGTAGCATGCCTTTTGCGTAGTTGCGGTCTGTTGTCATGGCGTCGTAGGCATCAACAATCGCTGCCATTCGGGCAAGGCCAGATATTTTCTCTGCCTTAAGCTTTCGTGGGTAGCCACTACCATCCAGTCGTTCTGTGTTGCCTAAAACAACAGCCATGACTTCTTTTGGAAGATCATCACTGGCTTCTGTTAGTGCCTTGTGGGTTGTGATCACATGACGTTGCATGGTTTTTAGTTCCTGCTGTGTCAGGCGATCTGGTTTGAACATGATCATGCTTGGCAGGGTGTTCTTGCCCAGGTCATGTACAAGGCCGGCTAAAACAAGATCTGATAGATTGCCGGTGTAGCCCATGCTCTTGGCGAAATAGGCCAGATGTATACCAAAGCTGACGCTGTGCTGAGGGATATAATCCTGTGCATCCCGAAGCGTTGTTAATGCGAGAAGAACATGAGGATTCTGCTCAAGAGCGCTGGCCAGCTGTTCTGAGACATCATAGGCTGGCTGAAGTTTGAGCGTCTGCTTCTGCTTGAGTTGAGCCAGTAAGCCTTTGACGCAAGCGATGGCATTGGTGTGGTAGATGCGAAACTCTTTGAACAGCTCCTGCAGTTTGGCTTTTTCTTTCTGCTGCTTCAGCTCGTTAATGCCGGACTGAATAGAGTTATCTTCAACCGTTTCTTCCGTCGTGTCTTCTGTGTTGTCGTTATCAGTGGTGTCTGTGCCGCCGGTGCTCGCTTTAGCCTGTTTGGCTGCTTTTTTGCGGCGAGGCTTGTCACTGGCTTCAGAAGGAGCTGTCTCTCCGCCTTCGCCTTCTTCCATGGGTTTGGGCTCATAAAGGGGAGATATGTAGCGTGAGCTGCCGTCACTTGTGCGTCGGGCAACTTCTCTCTGAATCTCCGCTACCGCGTATGAAACCTTCCGTTCTTCCATGGGGGGGAGGTCGACGAACAGGCAGCCGCAGCTGGACCGATCGTTTTTGTCATCATACCCGACGTGGCGAACCTGGATTGCGGTGCTGATTGATAGTTGATTGGGGAATGTAATGGAGCAGTTGTCAAGTACGGCCTGGCTGCCCAATGTTTCACGGTAATCACCGTCAATTTCGATTTGGCAGCCTTGGGCAGAGATATCTTTCAGTTCACCAATAATGGCTTTTGCAAAGTCTCTGGAATCCAGAACGGCATCGATAATAACACCGCGACGAATTTGTGCGCGATAAAATTGGCGACGCTGGAAATAATCCAGCTCGTCGGGGAACGGGATCTTATAGATTGTCTGGCCATCCTGAACACCCTTGCCCACAGCTTTCAGGATGGATGAGGCGATTCGACAACCGTCGTAATAGGCCTCAAACATGAAGGCGCCACTTTTAGCCATGACGCGATCTCCCCAGTTCGGGGTAACCTGGTCGACGATAAAGTGACGATCCTTAAGGTCAACCTTGAGAATAATGGTGCTGTAAACGCCTTCAACGGTATTGAAGTGTAGCTTAAGTGGAATGTGGTTATCCTTTAGGCGGTTGAGAAGCCCGTAGATGCTCTCAGGTTTGGTCAAGAGCTGGCCTTGTGGCTCAGATTGATTGTCCCGTTGTGCGTTGGGTGTCTCGGTCGCCAAGGTACCAAATCCTCTTTGTCAGAATGGCTGGAATGTTTCAGAAAAAAGAAAACATCTTATAAAATCAAATGCCTGAATTGTACACTTAAAATTGTATCCGGCTATTACAAAAATGTATTTAGTCTGTTGCTTTCAGGCGTTTGAGTAAGCTGGATGTATCCCAGCGACCGCCACCCATCGCCTGTACCTCTCCGTAGAATTGGTCGACAAGTGCCGTGACCGGTAGTTTAGCCTTAATCTTGCGTCCTTGGTTTAGACAGATGTCAAGGTCTTTGCGCATCCAGTCAACTGCAAAGCCGTGTTCATACTCGTCATTGATCATCGTCTGGTGTCGATTGACCATCTGCCAGGAGCCTGCGGCACCTTTTGAAATAACGTCAATAACCCTGTTCTGATCCAGTCCGGCTTTTTCTGCAAAATAAAGTCCCTCAGATAGGCCTTGTACCAAGCCTGCAATGCAGATCTGGTTGACCATTTTGGTGAGCTGTCCGGCGCCTGCCGGGCCCATCAGGGTTACAGCTTGGGCATAAAGGGTCATGACGTTCTGGGTTTTTGCGAAAACATCCTCTTCGCCACCGCACATAATGGTCAGCTTGCCGTTCTCTGCGCCTTGCTGGCCACCGGAAACCGGAGCGTCGATAAAGTGTAGGTTAGTTTTGCGACAGGCGGTATCGAGTTCAGTGGCCAGTTCTGCAGAAGCTGTGGTGTGATCCACCAGGATGCTGCCGCTTTTCATGCCGGAGATGACGCCGTTTTCGCCTGTTGTGACGCTTCTGACGTCGTCGTCATTGCCGACGCAGCAGAATACAATATCGGCTCCTTTGGCTGCTTCGGCTGGTGTCGCTCCAAAGCTGCCGCCATAGGTTTCAGCCCACTTTACCGCTTTGTCGGTCGTTCGGTTGTAGACGCAAACCTTATGGCCGGCGTTCGCCAGGTGACCTGCCATTGGGTAGCCCATGACGCCAAGGCCTATAAATGCGAGGTTGAGTGACATTGTTATTATTTCCTCTTGTTTTGTGAATGTGTTACTAGCGTTTTTGATAAGAAAAAAGGGCTGCAAAGCAGCCCTTTAAATGGAACGCATTTGCGCTTATTTTGCAGGAAAATCACGCGCATCGGAACCTTTGTACAGCTGACGAGGGCGCCCGATTTTGTTTTCACCGCTGACCATCTCTTTCCAGTGAGAGATCCAGCCAACAGTGCGCGACAGTGCAAAGATTACTGTAAACATGTTGGTTGGAATGCCAATCGCTTTCAGGATGATGCCGGAGTAGAAGTCTACATTCGGATACAGTTTGCGCTGTACGAAGTACTCGTCTTCCAGTGCGATCTCTTCCAGTCGTTTGGCGATGTGGAGCTGAGGGTCGTTTTCCAGGCCCAGCTCTTTCAGAACTTCGTCGCAGGTTTCTTTCATAACTTTCGCGCGCGGGTCGAAGTTACGGTAAACACGGTGACCAAAGCCCATCAGACGGAATGGGTCTTCTTTGTCTTTTGCCTTGGCGATAAAGCGCTGAATGTTTTCTTCGGAGTCTTCACCGATTTCATCCAGCATCTCCAGTACGGCTTCGTTGGCTCCGCCGTGAGACGGCCCCCATAGAGCAGCGATACCGGCTGCAATACAGGCAAATGGGTTGGCACCTGTTGAGCCGGTCAGGCGGACTGTTGAGGTAGAGGCGTTTTGCTCGTGATCAGCATGCAGCATAAAGATGCGATCCATAGCCTTGGCCAATACCGGATTTGGTTTGTACTCTTCGCAAGGCGTGCTGAACATCATGTACAGGAAGTTTTCAGCGTAGTTAAAGTCGTTGCGAGGGAATACAAAAGGTTGGCCCACTGAATATTTGTGACACATTGCTGCGATAGTCGGCATTTTCGCGATCAGGCGGAATGCTGAAACTTCACGGTCACGTGGGTTATTGATATCCAGGGAGTCGTGGTAGAACGCAGAGAGTGCACCAACAACGCCACACAAAATTGCCATAGGGTGTGCGTCACGACGGAAGCCTTTGTAGAATTGAGTCAGTTGCTCATGCACCATGGTGTGATAGGTGATAGTTGACTCAAATTGTTTTTTTTCTTCTGGGCTTGGCAGTTCGCCATTCAGCAGAAGGTAGCACAGTTCAATGTAATCTGACTGCTTTGCCAGTTGCTCGATTGGGTAGCCGCGGTGCAGCAGTACGCCTTTCGCGCCATCAATGTAAGTGATTGATGACTCACAGGATGCAGTAGAGACAAAGCCTGGGTCGTAAGTGAACATTCCCTTGGAGGTCAAGCCGCGTACGTCGATAACGTCAGGGCCAACTGTGCCGCTATAGATCGGCAGTTCAATTGGTTCGTCAAGCCCTGGTACCGTCAGGATCGCTTTCTTGTCAGCCATTATGGCCTCCTTTCTAATTGTTAATTCATACTTGCCATGCCCAAAATCGCGGACTGCACAAATATAGAAGGATAAGCAGGATTGTCAATTACCCAAAAAGGTAGCAGCAATGCAGCTACTGCTTGTTAGAATCGGATAGGAATCAAATGTGCGGTAAGTTAAGGGATTTATGCTTCGGCTATGCCTTTGGTTTTATTGTAATCAGAATAGCGAGTCACTATAATTCCTGCCGCACGATTGGCGGTGGTGCAGCCTTATATAAATAGGTAAGTGAAATGGTTTATTAACCGGCTCCTGCTTCTATATATAAGGACGCAACCACCAGAAACCATAAGCCCTAAGAAAGGGCATAGAGAGTGTGTAAGAGCCGTGAATAGCAAAAGACCTGTAAACTTAGATCTAGCAACTATCAAGCTCCCTCTCCCTGCGTATACTTCGATTCTGCACCGTATCACGGGCGTTATTCTGTTTGTTGGACTGGCGTTCATGTTCTGGGCTTTTGATGCTTCTCTGGAATCAGAAGAAAGCTTCAATGCAGTTAAAGAGACTCTGCAGGAGGGTGCATTCGCCAAGTTTGTACTCTGGGGACTTCTTTCCGCACTGGCCTACCACGTGGTAGCGGGTATTAAGCACCTGTTTATGGATGCTGGTATCGGTGAAACCCTGGAAGGTGGCCGTCTGGGCGCCAAGCTGACGCTGGTGATTTCTGTAATTCTGATTGTACTGGCAGGGGTGTGGGTATGGTAACCAACGTAACGAATTTCGGTCGTAGCGGCCTGTCAGACTGGTTGTTACAGCGTTTTAGTGCGGTTGTTCTGGCTCTGTACAGCGTTTTTATCGTTGGTTATTTCCTGACGACTTCTGATCTGGATTACGCACAGTGGTCTGGTTTCTTTCAGCAGACCTGGGTTCGTATCTTTACGTTCCTGACGATTCTGTCTATTGCTGCCCATGCCTGGATCGGTCTGTGGACGATTTCCACAGACTATATCAAGCCAACGGGGATCCGTTTTGTCTTCCAGGCAGTATGTAACCTAGCCCTGTTTACCTATGTGGTATGGGGTGTTCAAGTTCTTTGGGGAGCGTAAGGAATGACTGCAAATCTACGTACACTGAATTTTGATGCCATCATCGTTGGTGGTGGTGGTTCCGGTATGCGTGCTGCCCTGCAGCTGTCGCAATCCGGTAAGAAAACTGCTCTGATTACAAAAGTTTTCCCAACCCGTTCTCACACCGTATCGGCTCAGGGTGGTATTACCTGTGCGATCGCTAGTGCGGATCCGAACGACGATTGGCGCTGGCACATGTACGACACCGTAAAAGGGTCGGACTACATTGGTGACCAGGATGCAATTGAGTACATGTGTTCTGAAGGCCCGAAAGCGGTTTTCGAACTGGAGCACATGGGGCTGCCTTTCTCCCGTTTTGACAATGGTCGTATCTACCAGCGTCCTTTCGGTGGTCAGTCCAAGAACTTCGGTGAGGGCGGTCAGGCTGCTCGTACCTGTGCTGCTGCTGACCGTACCGGTCACGCTCTGCTGCACACTCTGTATCAGGCTAACCTGAAAAATAACACTGTATTCCTGAACGAATGGTATGCAGTGGATCTGGTTCGCAACGATTCCGGTGATATCTGCGGTGTAATCGCCCTGTGCATCGAAACTGGCGAAACTGTATTTGTTAAAGCGGCGGCAACGGTTCTGGCGACAGGCGGTGCAGGTCGTATCTATGCTTCTACCACCAACGCTCTGATCAACACAGGTGACGGTGTTGGTATGGCACTGCGTGCCGGTATTCCTGTTCAGGATATCGAAATGTGGCAGTTCCACCCAACCGGTATTGCGGGTGCAGGTGTACTGGTAACAGAAGGTTGCCGTGGTGAAGGTGGCTATCTGGTCAACAAAGATGGCGAGCGCTTCATGGAGCGTTATGCACCAAACGCAAAAGACCTTGCAGGTCGTGACGTTGTTGCACGTTCTATGGTTATGGAGATCCTGGAAGGCCGCGGTTGTGGCGAAAAAGGCGATCACGTATTCCTGAAGCTGGATCACCTGGGTGAAGAAGTTCTGAACAAACGTCTGCCAGGTATCTGTGAACTGTCTAAGACATTTGCTCACGCTGATCCGACTAAAGAGCCTGTGCCGGTTGTTCCAACCTGTCACTACATGATGGGCGGTGTACCGACTAACGTTCACGGTCAGTGTTTGACTCAGGATGAAGACGGTAACGATCACATCATCAACGGTCTGTACGCGGTAGGTGAAGTGGCTTGCGTATCGGTACACGGTGCTAACCGTCTGGGTGGTAACTCACTGCTGGATCTGGTTGTATTCGGCCGTGCTGCGGGTATCCATATCGAGAAAGCGCTGAGCGAAGGTCTGACTGACGCTGATGTGAATGAAGCGGATATCGAACGTGCTATGGCACGCCTGAACCGCTGGAATGGTTCTACTGATGGTGAAAGTGTTGCTGATCTGCGCGCTGAACTGCAGCAGACCATGCAGAATTACTTCGGTGTATTCCGTACTGAAGAGTACATGCTGAAAGGTATTAAAGAACTGGAAGCTCTGCGCGAACGTATTGCTAATGCGAAGCTGGACGATAAGTCTCAGACGTTTAACACCGCGCGCATCGAAGCTCTGGAACTGGATAACCTGCTGGAAGTAGCGGAAGCAACTGCTATCACAGCTGAATACCGTAAAGAGAGCCGTGGTGCACACGCCCGTGACGATTATCAGGATCGTGATGACGAGAACTGGCTGAAGCACTCAATGTACTTCCCTGGTGAGAAGCGTGTTGGTAAGCGTGATGTAAACTTTGCGCCTAAGACCGTGCCTGCGTTTGAACCGAAAGTACGTACTTACTAATTTACGGGAGTTAGCCTAATGCTGGTTGTTAGTGTATACCGCTATAATCCGGAAAAAGATTCTGCTCCGTACATGCAGGAATTTAACATCGACACTAAAGGCGCTGACGTCATGGTGTTGGATGTTCTGAGCATGATTAAAGAGCAGGACAATACTTTTGCTTACCGTCGCTCTTGCCGTGAAGGTGTTTGCGGTTCTGACGGTATGAATATGAACGGTAAGAATGGCCTGGCTTGTATCACACCTTTGTCAGAAGTTGTGACAGGTGGCAAGCTGGTTATCCGTCCTCTGCCTGGTCTGCCGGTTATCCGTGACCTGGTGGTTGATATGTCTCTGTTCTATAAGCAATACGAGCGTATCAAGCCGTACCTGCTGAATGATACTCCGGCCCCGGCCATTGAGCGTCTGCAGGCACCTGAGGAACGTGATAAGCTTGACGGCCTGTACGAGTGTATTCTTTGTGCATGTTGTTCAACGGCTTGCCCGTCGTTCTGGTGGAACCCTGATAAGTTTGTAGGCCCATCCGGTCTGCTGCAGGCCTATCGTTTCCTGATCGACAGCCGTGATACTCAAACCCGTGAACGACTGGCAGAACTGGATGATCCGTTCAGTGTGTTCCGTTGCCGCGGTATTATGAACTGCGTAAGTGTATGTCCTAAAGGCTTGAACCCAACAAAAGCCATTGGTCATATTCGTGACATGCTGTTGCGTAACGCAACCTAGTCAAACCGCAGATCATCTATACAATAATAAAGCTATTGTGTCTGCCAACAGGCAGACACCTGTGGTCGCTAAAGCCGGCGCTCAAAAAGTGCCGGCTTTAGCAAATGTAAAAACGACTTGGGGAACGGGGCTGGTCCCTAATCTGCAGAAAGGTAAGGCACGCTACCTTTTTTTTGACCTGAAAAAGACTCAGGGGTCATTGTGGATTTCAAGTTCCTCGTGCAGGGTGACTAAGAATGCAAGAAGGCATAATGGAGTTGATGTGGAGCTCTTCCCACGTCTACGGAGGAAATGTTTCCTACGTTGAAGGGCTTTATGAGCAATATTTGCTTGATCCGAATGCAATTCCTGAAGAGTGGAGGAACTACTTCGACAAGCTTCCAAGAACCGAAGGCACAGGTTCTCGTGATATCCCCCTTACGCCCATCCGCGAACATTTTGATCTGCTTGCTAAAAACAAGCACAAAGCTGCTCCCGCCAGTGCTGGCTCAGTAAGCACCGAACATGAAAAGAAACAGGTTCGTGTTCTGCAGCTGATCAATGGATACCGTTTCCGTGGTCATCAGAAGGCCAACATTGATCCTCTTAACCTGCTTCAACGTGAGCCGGTTGCTGATCTTGATCTGGCGTACCACCAATTATCGGCTGCAGATCTTGACACCGTTTTCCAGACAGGCTCTCTGTTTATCGGTAAAGATGAGGCACCGCTGCGTGAAATTATCGAGGCGCTGGAGAAAACGTATTGCTCCACCACCGGCGCTGAGTTCATGCATATCGTGAACACAGAAGAGAAACGCTGGTTGCAACAGCGTTTTGAAAGCGTGCGCTCAGCTCCTGCATTCGGAGTTGAAGCGAAAAAACATATCCTTGAGCGTCTGACCGCTGCTGAGGGTATGGAGAATTACCTTGCATCCCGCTACCCGGGCACCAAGCGTTTTGGTCTTGAAGGTGGCGAATCTTTCATCCCTATGGTTGACGAGCTGATTCAGCGCTCGGGATCCTTTGGTGTTAAAGAAGTCGTGATTGGTATGGCTCACCGTGGCCGTCTGAACCTGCTGGTTAATATTCTGGGTAAAAACCCGGCGGAATTGTTTGATGAGTTTGAAGGCAAGAAGCTCATGCACGATGGTTCCGGTGACGTTAAGTATCACCAGGGTTTCTCATCCAACGTGATGACTTCCGGTGGAGAAGTTCACCTGGCTCTGGCCTTTAACCCATCGCACCTTGAAATTGTTTCTCCGGTTGTTGAGGGGTCGGTTCGCGCCCGTCAGGATCGTCGCAAAGATAAGACCGGTGACGCTGTAATGCCAATCGTGGTTCACGGTGATTCTGCCTTTGCCGGTCAGGGTGTGGTGATGGAGACATTCCAGATGTCTCAGACCCGTGCTTACAAAACCGGTGGCACCATCCATATTGTGATCAACAACCAGGTTGGTTTTACGACCAGTAAGCCGGAAGATACCCGTTCGACGGAATACTGTACTGATATCGCAAAAATGGTTCAGGCACCGATCATCCATGTTAATGGTGATGATCCGGAAGCTGTGATCCATGCGGCACAGGTCGCGGCTGACTATCGCCAGCAATTCAAGCGCGATGTGGTAATTGATCTGGTTTGCTATCGCCGTCGTGGTCACAACGAAGCTGATGAACCATCGGGTACTCAGCCACTGATGTACCAGAAGATCGCTAAGCAGCCGACCACTCGCAGTCTTTATGCGAAACGCTTAATTGCTGAAGGCGTTCTGACCGAGGCTGAAGATAAAGATCAGATGGAGGACTATCGTTCTGCGCTGGTCGATGGTCGACATGTTGCTAACAGTCTGGTTAAAGAACCGAATAAAGAGCTGTTTGTTGACTGGACGCCGTATCTGGGACATGAGTGGACTTCTGAAGCCGACACTTCTGTTGAACTGACCCATCTGCAGGCTTTGGCTAACAAGCTGGGTGAAATACCGGATGGTGTTAAGATCCAGCGTCAGGTTAATAAGATTTATGAAGACCGTCGCAAGATGGCTGCAGGCGCTATGCCTGTAAACTGGGGTTTTGCAGAAGTACTGGCTTACGCCACAATTCTGGATCAGCATCACCCGGTTCGTATTACTGGTCAGGATGTGGGTCGTGGTACCTTCTCGCACCGCCATGCTGTTATTCACAACCAGACGGATGGTGAGGTTTATGTACCTCTGCAGAATCTGTCTGAGTCTCAACCTGCTATGACCATTCATGATTCTTATCTTTCAGAAGAAGCTGTTCTGGCATTCGAATATGGTTATGCAACAACAAAGCCTGATGCACTGGTTATCTGGGAAGCCCAGTTTGGTGACTTCGCTAACGGTGCGCAGGTTGTAATTGATCAGTTCATCACTAGTGGTGAACACAAGTGGGGACGTTTGTGTGGTCTGACCATGCTGCTGCCTCATGGTTATGAGGGCCAGGGCCCTGAGCACTCTTCAGCGCGACTGGAGCGTTACCTGCAGTCTTGTGCGGAACAGAACATTCAGGTTGTTGTTCCGACCACCCCGGCTCAGGTTTTCCATATGCTGCGTCGTCAGGTTATTCGTCCGCTGCGTAAGCCGCTGATTGTTATGTCTCCGAAGAGTCTGCTGCGCCATAAAGATGCAACATCGACTCTTGAAGAGCTGGCTAACGGCAGCTTCCAGACCATTATCAATGAAGTAGACAGCACCATTGATAAGAGCCAGGTAAAACGTCTGGTTCTGACCAGCGGTAAGGTCTATTACGATCTGGCCAACTATCGTCGTGAGAATGAGCGTCAAGATACAGCGATTATCCGTATCGAGCAGCTCTATCCGTTCCCACAGGAAGCTCTGGCTCAAATCGTTTCGGAATACCCTGCTTTGGAAGATGTTGTTTGGTGTCAGGATGAGCCGATGAACCAGGGTGCCTGGTACAGCAGTCAGCATCATATGCGTGGTGTGCTAAACGATTACCGTAAAGGCTTTGGTTATGAACTGAAGTTTGCGGGACGTGCTGCATCGGCTGCTCCGGCTTGCGGTTATACCTCTGTACATGCTGAACAGCAGGCACAGTTGGTATCTGACGCTTTTAACGCTTAATTGATCAATTACGTGCCCTGCCTTCTGGCGGGGCACCTCAGATTTTTTGTTTGTGCAAACAAAGAACAATCCAGAAAGGACCGAACATGGCTACTGAAATTAAAGCTCCCGTCTTCCCTGAATCTGTTGCAGACGGAACCATCGTAAACTGGGCAAAACAACCTGGCGAAGCTGTTTCTCGTGATGAGCTGCTGGTTGAAATCGAAACTGATAAAGTGGTTCTGGAAGTTGTAGCTCCTGCTGACGGTGTTATTAAAGAGATCAAAAAGGACCTGGACTCTACCGTATTGAGTGATGAGGTTATTGGGATTTTTGAAGAGGGCGCTGCGGGCACTACAGCTGCCCCTGCTGCCGAAGAAACTCCTGAGGCCGCAACTGCTCCAGCTGCTGCTGAAGAAGAAACGGTTCAGGTTGGTGATAAAATCCTGAGTCCTGCTGCCCGTAAGATGGCTGACGAAAATGGTCTGGACGTTGCCAAGCTGACAGGTACCGGTAAAGGTGGTCGCGTAACTAAAGAAGACGTACAGAAAGCAGTACAGTCCGGCGCTGCTAAAGCGGCACCTGCTGCAGCTCCTGCGGTTGAAGTGAATGTTGCTGCCGGTGAGCGTGTTGAGAAGCGCGTTCCAATGAGCCGTATGCGTCAGACCATCGCTAAGCGTCTGGTTGATGCTCAGCAAACCGCTGCTATGCTGACCACTTATAACGAAGTGGACATGAAGCCGGTTATGGAGCTGCGTAAGAAATACAAAGACATGTTCGAGAAGAAGCACAACGGCACACGTCTGGGCTTTATGTCTTTCTTTGTTAAAGCAGCCGCTGAAGCACTGAAACGCTTCCCGGATGTAAACGCGTCTATCGACGGTACTGATATCGTTTACCACGGCTACTACGACATTGGTGTCGCAGTTTCTACTGATCGTGGTCTGGTTGTTCCTATTCTGCGTGATACCGACACTATGAGCCTGGCAGATGTTGAATCCACTATTGGCGAATTCGCTAAGCGTGGCCGCGAAGGCAAACTGGGCATTGCCGATATGACTGGTGGTACATTTACCATCACTAACGGTGGTGTGTTCGGTTCCCTGATGTCCACTCCAATCCTGAACGCGCCTCAGACTGCTATTCTGGGTATGCATAAAATTCAGGAGCGTCCTATGGCAGTTAATGGACAAGTTGAGATTCGTCCGATGATGTATCTTGCGCTGTCTTATGACCACCGTATGATCGATGGTAAAGATGCTGTACAGTTCCTTGTTACCATCAAGGAGCTTCTTGAAGATCCGGCTCGTATCCTGCTGGAAGTTTAAGTACAGTTTGATCACTCATGACACGAAAGACAGGAAAAAATAATGTCTGATAAATTTGATGTAGTTGTCATCGGTGCAGGTCCTGGCGGTTATGTTGCAGCTATCCGTGCAGCACAACTTGGCCTGAAAACAGCTTGCGTTGAAAAATGGCTGAATAAAGAAGGTAAGCCTTCTTATGGTGGTACCTGCCTGAATGTGGGTTGTATCCCATCTAAAGCACTGCTGGAAGCGTCTCACAAGTTTGCTGAAACCCAGCATGACTTTGCGGATCTGGGCATTGAAGTTTCTGACGTCAAAATGGACGTTAAGAAAATGATCGCCCGTAAGAACAAGATCGTTGGTAACCTGACTCAGGGTATCGGTGGCTTGTTCAAGGCGAACGGTGTTACTGCTCTGCACGGTACCGGTAAGGTCCTGAGCGGTAAAAAAGTTGAAGTTACCGCGCATGATGGTTCCACACAGGTTGTTGAAGCGGAAAATATCATTATCGCTTCCGGTTCTGTACCTGTTGAAATTCCACCAACACCTATGACTGAAGGTCTGATTGTTGATTCTACCGGTGCACTGGACTTCGAAGAAGTTCCGGGTCGTCTGGGTGTGATCGGTGGTGGTGTAATCGGTCTTGAGCTGGGCTCTGTATGGCAGCGTCTGGGTTCTGAGGTAACTGTTCTTGAAGCTCAGGATGCATTCCTGGCCTCTACAGACCAGCAGATCGCGAAAGAAGCTAAGAAGATCCTGACTAAACAGGGTCTGGATATCAAAATTGGTGCTCGTGTAACCGGTTCTGAAATCAATGGCAACGAAGTTGTTGTAACCTATGCTGATGCTAAAGGTGAGCAACAGCAGACTTTCGACAAGCTGATCGTTTGTGTTGGTCGTCGTCCTTATACTGAAGCCCTGTTGTCCAGTGATGCAGGTGTTTCTCTGGATGAACGTGGTTTTATCTACGTTGATGACCAGTGCCGTACTTCTGTTCCTGGCATTTTTGCAGTTGGTGATGTTGTGCGTGGTCCTATGCTGGCACACAAAGCATCTGAAGAAGGTGTGATGGTTGCTGACATCATCGCTGGGCACAAAGCCCAGATGAACTATGATGTGATCCCTGGTGTTATCTACACCTTCCCGGAGATCGCTTCTGTAGGTAAGACGGAAGAAGAAGTTAAAGCGGAAGGCACCGAATACGAAACTGGTGTATTCCCATTCAGTGCAATTGGTCGCGCAATGACCAATGGCTGCACTGACGGCATGGTGAAGATTATTACTCAGAAAGATACTGACCGTATCCTGGGTATGCACATCATCGGTCAGAACGCTGGTGAGATGATTCATCAGGGTGTGATCGCGATGGAATTTGGTTCCAGTGCTGAAGATCTGGCACTGATGTGTTTTGCTCACCCGACCCTGTCTGAGGCTGTTCACGAAGCAGCTCTTGCAGTTGACGGTCACGCGATTCACATGCCGAACCGCAAGAAACGCAAGTAAGTACTAAGCGTTAAGTAAGTACTAAAGCGTAAGAAATAAAAAAATTACGGGTAACCGTAGCAGGGGGCGGCACCATACCCCAAGGTGCCGCCAATAGTGTTAGTGCACAAAAAAAATGGCTTAGCAGTATGAATCTTCATGAATATCAGGGCAAACAGCTTTTTGCCGCATACGGACTGCCTGTCTCTAAGGGTTTCGCTGTAGATACCCCGGAAGAAGCCGCGCAAGCGTGTGAAAAAATCGGTGGTGACAAGTGGGTAGTTAAAGCACAGGTTCACGCAGGCGGTCGCGGTAAAGCGGGCGGTGTGAAACTGGTTGATACCCCTGCACAAGCAGCTGAGTTCGCTCAGAACTGGTTGGGCAAAAACCTGGTGACTTATCAGACTGACGAAAATGGTCAGCCTGTTTCTAAAATCCTGGTTGAAACCTGCACTGACATTGCTGACGAACTGTATCTGGGTGCGGTAGTTGACCGTGCTTCTCGTCGCGTTGTTTTCATGGCATCCACCGAAGGTGGTGTTGAGATCGAGAAAGTTGCTGAAGAAACTCCCGAGAAAATTCTGAAAGCAACTATCGATCCTTTGGTTGGTCCGCAGCCTTACCAGGGCCGTGAGCTGGGTTTCAAACTAGGTCTGAATAAAGCCCAGGTTGGTCAGTTCACCAAGATCTTCATGGGTCTGGCTAAACTGTTCCTGGAAAAAGATCTGGCGCTGATCGAGATCAACCCGCTGGTAATCAAAGAAGACGGTGACCTGCACTGTCTGGACGCTAAAATTGGCGTAGATGGCAACTCTGTATACCGTCACAAAGACCTGCAGGAAATGAACGATCCTTCTCAGGAAGATGCTCGTGAAGCAGAAGCGGCAGAATGGGATCTGAACTACGTAGCTCTGGATGGTAACATCGGCTGCATGGTGAATGGTGCTGGTCTGGCTATGGGGACTATGGACATCGTTGCTCTGCACGGTGGCTTCCCGGCTAACTTCCTTGACGTAGGTGGCGGTGCAACTAAAGAGCGTGTAGCTCATGCATTCAAACTGATCCTGTCTGATGACAAAGTGAAAGCAGTTCTGGTGAACATCTTCGGTGGTATCGTTCGTTGCGATATGATTGCTGAAGGTATCATCGGTGCGGTGAAAGAAGTAGGTGTTAACGTACCTGTTGTTGTTCGTCTTGAAGGTACCAATGCCGACCTGGGTAAAAAGGTTCTTTCTGAATCTGGCCTGGATATCATCGCAGCAGAAAGCTTAACTGACGCTGCACAACAAGCGGTAAAAGCGGCGGGGAACTAATCGAATGTCTATCTTAATCAACAAAGACACTAAAGTAATCTGCCAGGGCTTCACTGGTGGTCAGGGTACTTTCCACTCTGAGCAAGCTATTGCGTATGGTACTCAGATGGTTGGTGGTGTTACGCCTGGTAAAGGTGGTACAACTCACCTGGGTCTGCCAGTATTTAATACTGTTGCTGAAGCCGTTGAAACAACTGGTGCTGATGCATCTGTTATCTACGTACCAGCTCCTTTCTGTAAGGATTCTATCCTGGAAGCAGCTAACGCAGGTATCAAGCTGATCGTATGTATCACTGAGCACATCCCTGTGCTGGACATGCTGGACTGTAAAGTTAAGTGTGACGAGCTGGGTGTTCAGCTGATCGGCCCTAACTGCCCGGGTGTTATCACTCCAGGCGAGTGCAAGATCGGTATCATGCCAGGTCACATCCACCTGCCAGGTAAAGTAGGTATCGTTTCCCGTTCCGGTACTCTGACTTACGAAGCTGTTAAGCAGACTACTGACGCTGGTTTTGGTCAGTCTACTTGTGTTGGTATCGGTGGTGACCCGATCCCAGGTTCTAACTTCATCGACATTCTGGAAAAATTCGAGAATGACCCACAGACTGAAGCGATCGTTATGATCGGTGAGATCGGTGGTACTGCTGAAGAAGAAGCTGCAGCTTACATCAAGGCGAACGTAACTAAGCCTGTTGTATCCTACATTGCTGGTGTAACTGCACCTAAAGGCAAGCGTATGGGTCACGCTGGTGCGATCATCTCCGGTGGTAAAGGTACTGCAGACGACAAGTTTGCTGCACTGGAAGACGCTGGTGTTAAGACTGTACGTTCTCTGGCTGGTATCGCAGACGGTCTGCGTGAAGTGACTGGCTGGAAATAAGCTTACCTTGTGTAAGTGGTAACTGTTGTTGAATCTGACAGTTACTGTGCGACAGCACAGCAAAAGGCGACCTCAGGGTCGCCTTTTTTATTGCCTGTTTGCCAGACGGCTCGTATGTTCTTACCGTGCCTATAGATCTATGTAGGCTGAGATTTACGGTAGAAAGGTATGAGGCACAAAAAAAACCAGCCGAAGCTGGTTTTAGCGCTAAACCTATTTCCTCATATCAATAGCCGAGGAGTATGTTTCTTTACTGGTACTGAGCTTTAAACTGAGCGATCAGAGCATCCGGACGCTTCTTCTTGTTACTGCTGTTCAGTACATACACAACGGTTTCGCCGTTCGGACCATCGCCGATCTGTGTAAAGCGATAAGGTGCTTCACCTGTGGTGCGAACGTCCTTCATATCTTCCAGCGTTGAGAAGACATAGATACGGCCTTCAGCACGCATCTCACCGTAGAAAGCGTCAGGTGATACCTTGCCATCGTACAGTTCGACATTACCCGCTTGTTCACCTTTTTTCTTTTCCGCACTGCTCAGGCCAAAGACCAGTGTCTCGCCGTGAGGGCCGGACGCGATACGCTTGTAGGTGTAAGGTGTTTCGCCGTGCTGCAGAAAATGTGAATAAGTGGCTTTGTCATTGAACAGGTAAATACGGCCATCATCGTGATGTACTTCGTACAAGGCTTTAGCCTGCAGCATCTGTTCCTGTGCACTGTTTTGCGCGCTGTTCATTTGGGCGCATGCAGCCATACCCGCTACGGCACCTGTGATCAGAAGAGCTTTAGCTAATGCTTTGAGTTTCATGGTCAATTCCTTAAGTATTCAGGCAAGTCTTAATCATTAAATTCGAAGTTAACAGCAGGCTATAAGAACAATGTTGCGATTCAGTTACGCTTTTATTGCCTGAAAATGACAGCCACTTATCCATGGCTTTTAAAAGGGTATGAAAAACAGGGGGATTAGACTGTTGTCTGATAGAGCCTGTGGTAGAATCGCCAGCTTTCGATTTTACGCTTGCAGTGCGCGTTTTCTTCACAGGGTGGATCTGGCCTGCAACCAGACACCGAAGAGGTTGATATGTTTAAGCCTGAACTTCTTTCCCCGGCAGGTACCTTTAAAAATATGCGTTATGCATTTGCCTATGGTGCAGATGCGGTTTACGCAGGGCAGCCCCGTTACAGCCTTCGTGTACGTAACAACGACTTCAAACTGGATAATCTGGAAAAGGGTATTCAGTACGCTCATGAGCGTGGCAAGCAGTTCTACGTTGCCAGTAACATCGCCCCCCACAATGCCAAAGTGCGTACTTACCTTGATGATATGGCCCCTATCATCGAGATGAAACCGGATGCTCTGATCATGTCTGATCCGGGCCTGATTATGATGGTCCGTGAGCGCTGGCCTGAGCAGACCATTCACCTGTCGGTTCAGTCCAACGTGGTCAACTTTGCGGCGGCTAAATTCTGGCACAAGCAGGGCGTAGAGCGGATCATCCTGTCCCGTGAACTGTCGCTGGAAGAGATCGAAGATATCCGTAATGAGTGCCCGGAGCTGGAACTGGAAACTTTCGTTCACGGTGCACTCTGTATCGCTTATTCCGGTCGTTGCCTGCTGTCCGGCTACTTCAACCACCGCGATCCGAATCAGGGCACCTGCACCAACGCCTGCCGCTGGAACTACAATACCGTTCAGACCCAGACGGATGCCACGGGTGATCTGATTCCTGTTTCTCAGGTGGATCAGTCTGCCGGTGTTTGGGATCCATCTATGGACTCTGGTTCGATGCCGTCACCGGGAGCCATGCACCATGATGAAAACAGTCAGGGCTTGTCTGCACTGATCGAAGAAGCGTCCCGTCCGGGTGAAATGATGCCGGTGTTTGAAGATGAACACGGCACCTACATTATGAACTCCAAAGATCTGCGTGCGGTACAGCATGTTGAACGCCTGACCAAAATGGGTATTCACTCCCTGAAGATCGAAGGCCGTACCAAGTCTCACTACTACGTTGCCCGTACTGCACAGGTTTACCGTAAAGCGATTGATGACGCTGTTGCCGGTCGTCCGTTCGATATGAGCCTGATGGATACGCTGGAAAATATGGCGCACCGCGGCTATACCGAAGGCTTCTACCGTCGTCACGTGCATGATGAGTATCAGAACTATGAAACCGGTAACTCCATTGGTGTTAACCAGCAGTTTGTCGGTGAGGTGATGAGCTTTGATACTCAGCGCAACGTGCTGGAAATCGATGTGAAAAACCGCTTTGAAACCGGTGATACTCTGGAGCTGATGCTGCCGGGTGGTAACCGTCGCTTCCAGCTGAAGCAGATGGAAAACCGCAAAGGTGAAGATATGAAGGTGGCACCGGGTAATGGTCATGTTGTTAAATTTGAGCTGGATGGTTCCGGTTTGAATGAAGCGGATCTGGAATACGCATTGCTGATGCGTGATCTGAAGTAATCCGCTTCCAACACCTTGAATCAGCAACAAAAAGCAACCGACCTCTGCTGTTTTTCTCGGTAAAATCTACCGTATTCCGGCTTCGATGAAGCTTTATTGAGCAGCAGAATCTAAGGAAAGAGCATGACCGCGGAAGCGCTTGGTAGCAGGCACGCATTTGGTAGTCGACACAGCAACCCGGAAAAGTACCAGTTGCTGAAGGCTGCCCGTCCATTTTCCTTAGTGGTTGCTGTGCTTTCCTGTCTGCAGGGGATTATCCTCGGCTGGCAGGAAAGTAATGCCCCCTTTCTTTATGCGGCTATGATTCTTTTTGGCGGCATTTTCCTGCAATTTGCAGTGAATCTGATCAATGATCACTCGGATATCCGTGAGCTTGATCAACGTTTTCCTGAGGCGTCTGATTCGGAAAAGAGAGCGATCGCTAAATCGATTGACCGGAATTATCAACTGGGTATCTCCTGTTTTCTGATCGCCATTACGATCGGGCTCTTTCTGATGACGCTGAGGGGGCTGGATCTTCTCTGGCTGTGTCTTATCGGGTTGGCAGGTGCTTACTTTTATACTCAGGAACCGATCAATTACAAGAACCGTGGGTTGGGTGTGCCTGTGGTGTTTTTTATGATGGGCATTCTGATGATTGCCGGCTCAGCTTTTGTGATGACAGGTGAGTTTCGTGTTAATGATCTTTTGCAGGCCATCCCTCTGAGCATTCTGACGTCTTTGTTGTTACTCAGTAATGAGATTCGTGACTACGAGAGTGACAAAGCGGTTGGGCAGAAGACTCTGACGGTACGTATTGGTTATCAGTCTGCGGTCTGGCTATACCAGATTCTGGTGTTACTGGCTTATTTTTCAGCGATTGGTTTATGGTTGGTGGGCGCGATGCCTTTTACCGGTCTGGTGCTAATCAGTATTCTGACACTAAGAGCTCCCTGGAAACTCCTCAAAGCCTCCGCGCAGGACCGGCTGATGATTACGCCTCTGACCGGACGTTTTCATGCGGTTTTTGGTGCGCTATTGTTACTCAGTTATCTTTTACCTTCTCCTTTTTAACGCCCCATCTATCGCCACGGTTAAGGACAGACAATGACCACAGCTTTAACAGACCTGAAGCAGCTGTTACCCGAAATCGAAGCCCTGTCCCGAAAAGCGGGGGACGCGATTATGGCAATCTATCAGGAAGACGATCTGGGTGTTGAGTACAAGTCTGATAACAGCCCGCTGACACGAGCTGATCTGGCTTCTCATCACTGTATTGAGCAGGGACTCAATCAGTTGGCTCCTGATATTCCGGTCTTGTCGGAAGAGAGTGGTGATATCCCATGGGATGAACGCAAAAATTGGCAGCGTTACTGGCTGGTGGACCCTCTGGATGGCACCAAAGAGTTTGTGAAGCGTAATGGTGAGTTCACCGTTAATATCGCTCTGATCGAACAGGGTAAACCGGTGCTCGGTGTAGTTTACGCACCGGTCAAAGACTGGATGTATTCCGGTGCTGAAGGTATGGGGGCTTATGCTCAGTATGCGGATGACAAACCTGTACTGTTAAAACTGGACCCTGCTTATCAACCGGAGTGTTGGCGTATTGTTGGCAGCCGCTCCCATGGCGCAGAACGTCTGGGGTCATTCAGTGAGGTATTACCGGAGTACCGAAATGTGCCTATGGGCAGCTCGCTGAAACTGTGTCTGGTTGCCGCCGGTGAAAGCGATCTTTATGTGCGTTTTGGTCCAACCGGTGAATGGGATACTGCAGCGGCGCAGGCGGTCGTCGAACAGGCGGGGGGTTGCGTGCTGGATGGCGACCTGAAACCACTTCGCTACAATCAGGAGGCAAATCTGCTGAATCCTGAGTTTGTCGTTTGTCAGAAGGTTGATCCGTTGTGGAGTGATCGTTTTAGTGAACTGGTTAAGCCCACGCATTAAGTTTTCCAGCAGTCCGTTTTAGCGATAAGAAGAAAACTAAGGCCTGAATTGATCAGGCCTTTTTAAGGCGAGAAAGATTGAAGGGCGTGGTTACTCTCCTGAAGCTTTTCCTTTTCCGGTTAATGCCCGATTGATGTTTCGTGCTCCTGAGATATAAACCGTTTGGTTCCTGCCAGAGCTTTTCGCCTGGTAGAGCGCTTTATCCGCTCTTTTCAGGGTGTCTTCCAATGTTTCACCCCAGCGGTGTAACGTGACTCCGATGGAGGTGCTGAGCTTGAGGCCAGGTTCGATACTGTCAAAAGAATAGGCCTCAAAGGCCAGCCGGATCCGCTCGGCCACCTGAACGCCGCTATCCTGATTGGTTTGGGGCAGCAGCAGAATAAACTCCTCGCCACCGTAACGGCCAAAAAGATCACTGCCGCGCAGGCATTCCCGGGTAATTTGACAGAAGCGTTCTAACACTAAGTCTCCGGCCTGATGACCGTAGCGATCATTCACTTTCTTAAAGTGATCCAGATCGATCATGCAAAGGGCTGAAGCCTGATACTGTTCACTATTTTCAAGCTGCAGACGACTTTCTTCGAAGAATCGCCGACGATTCAGAATGCCCGTCAGTTCATCGGTTCCGGCGATCTCATCCAGCTGTTCCATTGCCTGCTCCAGCTCTTCATTGGCTCGTTGCATCTTATGGTTACTGTGCTGCAGGACTTGGCGCTGTTTTTTGAGGCGTTCACTTAACCGGCGCACATAGCTGCCAAACAGGGCGATCCAGGTCTGAGCAGAAGCCAGCACCAACCATTGCATCAGACTGAGTTGCAGGTTGACCTCATCAGGCCTGAGATAGAGATCGGACGCGATCACACCACCAAAACAGACCAGGCTGAAAAGACCAACAAAAGCAAACTCCAGCATCGACAGCTGAAATATACCGAATAGCATCACCATGATGTACAGCAGCGTCAGGCTGCCGCGAATTTCAGGTAGCTGACTGATTAACAGACTAAACCAGACAACTGCCATACTAATTTGCCACAAGGTTAGGGAGGGGTCTTTAAACCTGAGATTGATTCCGGTCTGAAACAAAAACCAGAAAGCTCCCTGAGTCACTACCGCAGTGAGTGTGAATAGCGCAAAGGTCGTCAGACTAAAGTCAGTCAGCAGATCGAGCCCCAACGCGAGGGCTAAAATGAGAAGCAGCATGCCGTGGGATAACACGGATATACCCAGTCGCTTCAGGCGCAGGCGCTGCTCGTGACGTTCTCTGGTCACCGGGCATTTTATTGTTTTCATCCTGTGAGACCGAAAAAATTGGTGGATGGCCTTTTGAGCCTGCGTTTTAGTGGGGTATGGTTAAACGCAAATTAAAAATATATCTTTAGACGTTAGTCTGGTTCAAAAGATCAGAATCTTCCGTGGTACTGAAGTAACTCCATGTGATTTTTTGTTACGGAGATTGCCTGTCTTTGTCTAAAGTTGACCCGACAGACAGGTCTTGCCCTGAGAAATTCGTGTATAATCCTGCCACTTATAGAAATTGGCAGGGCTATTTGGCTACTCCTTATATGTCGGTAAGGTGGTGGCGAATTGATAACCCGGTAAACAGGCCTTCCATAATAATGAGGCTCCGGCCCGCCGGTGCCAGGCACAGACCGTGATAGGAGATACTCCGAAGATGACGACTGTAATCCGTCAAGACGATATGATCGCCAGCGTTGCCGATGCGCTGCAGTATATTTCCTACTACCACCCGGTAGATTTCATTCAGGCCGTTCACGAAGCGTACCTGAGAGAGGAAAACCCTGCGGCTAAAGATGCAATGGCTCAAATCCTGATCAACTCACGTATGTGTGCTGAAGGTAAGCGTCCTATCTGTCAGGATACCGGTATCGTTACCGTATTCGTTAAAGTAGGTATGCAGGTACAGTGGGAAGGCGACATGAGCCTTGAAGACATGATTAACGAAGGCGTTCGTCGTGCATACACCCACCCTGACAACGTACTGCGCGCCTCTATTCTGGCTGATCCTGCCGGTAAGCGTCAGAACACGAAAGACAACACGCCAGCGGTTATCCACTACGAAATCGTACCGGGCAACACCGTTGACGTTCAGGTTGCAGCCAAAGGCGGCGGCTCTGAAAATAAATCCAAGATGGTGATGCTGAACCCATCGGATTCCATTGTTGAGTGGGTTAAGAAAACTGTACCGACTATGGGTGCTGGCTGGTGTCCGCCGGGCATGCTGGGTATCGGTATCGGCGGTACGGCTGAGAAAGCAGCGGTTATGGCGAAAGAATCCCTGATGGATCCGATCGACATTCACGAGCTGCGCGAGCGTGGCCCGCAAAACCGTGCGGAAGAACTGCGTCTGGAAATTATGGATGCAGTAAACGAGCTGGGTATTGGTGCTCAGGGTCTGGGCGGTCTGACCACTGTTCTGGACGTTAAGATCAAAGACTACCCGACTCACGCCGCGTCTCTGCCGGTGTGCATGATTCCTAACTGTGCGGCCACCCGTCACGCTCACTTCGAGCTGGATGGTTCCGGCGCAGCTCTGCAGACGCCACCGGATCTGAATGACTGGCCGGAAGTGACGTTTGAAGTCAGCGAAAGCACCCGTCGTGTGAATCTGGATGAAGTGACTCCGGAAGAGGTACAAAGCTGGAAGCCGGGCGAAACGGTTCTGCTGAACGGTAAGATGCTGACCGGTCGTGATGCGGCTCACAAGAAAATGGTTGAGATGCTGAACGCCGGTGAAGAGCTGCCGGTTGATCTGAAAGGCCGCTTTATCTACTACGTAGGCCCGGTTGACCCGGTACGTGACGAAGTGGTGGGCCCTGCAGGTCCGACGACGGCAACCCGTATGGACAAGTTCACCCGTCAGGTGATTGAGAGCACAGGTCTTCTGGGCATGATCGGTAAATCCGAGCGTGGTCCTATCGCGATCGATGCGATTAAGGATAACAAAGCGGTTTACCTGATGGCTGTTGGTGGTGCCGCTTACCTGGTATCCAAAGCGATCACCAACGCTGAAGTTCTGGCTTTCCCGGAGCTGGGTATGGAAGCGATCTACGAGTTTGAAGTGAAAGATATGCCGGTAACCGTAGCGGTTGATGCTAACGGTGAATCCGTACACAACACTGGCCCTGCCAAGTGGAAAGAGATTATCGCGGCGAAAAACGTCAGCGCTTAATGTTGCTGGTCAGCTATTCTGCTGACTGAAGTAAACCCGGTCTGCTGAGGCCGGGTTTTTTATTGCCGGAAAAATTAAGCAGAACAGGCCTGTTTGACAGTTTTGGTCAGAGACTGAATATAGATTTCCGGTATATCATAAGGCAGGAAAAGCACGGGAATATCCTGCTGTTAATGGATTAAGCGAGTAACGCTACGGAGAGCACATATGGCTTTTTGGAATACCTTGTCGATGCGGACACGTCTGTTTGCTGCATCCGCACTCGTTTTGACGATTGTTTTATGTCTGATCGTTTTTCTGCAATCCGACCTTAACAGTCGGGACCGATTCAGCCGCCTTGAGCTTGAAGAGCTGCCTGCCGCTATTTCCGGGATCTCTGCCCGTATTGAAGCGGACCTCAGTCCGGCGATTGCCGCCTCCGATGCTCTGGCCAATAACACCTTTATTCATACCTGGGTTCGTGACGGTGCCGATGAAAGCCGTTTGCCCGAAATCACCGAAGCATTGGCGCAAACCCGTCAATCTCTGGGTGCCGAAGTGGCTTTTATGGCGATTAACACCCCTGAGGGTAATTATTACTTCCACTTTTCGGGTGAGCTGAAGATTCAGAAAATGTCCCCTTCCAACCCGGATAATGCCTGGTACTACAGTTATCTGAACTCAGGACAACACTATGAGCTGAATCTGGACACGAATCAGCTCAGCGGTGGCAAGATGATGATGTTTGTGAACTTCAGCAGTCGGGCGAAAAATGTCGAGGGTCAGCCCTTAGTGATTGCCGGGGCTGCACTTGATATGGGACAGATGGCCCAGATGCTGCAAAGCTACCGCATTGGTGAAACGGGTATTGTGATGTTATCGGATCGTAACGGGCTGATTAATATCCATCCGGATAGCCAGATTGCCGGTAAGCAGAATCTGAGTAATATGCCGGATTTTGTGCCGCTGATTTCAGAGCAGTGGCAGGGCGTTACTGCAGATCATCCTCGTGTTTATCGGGCCGAAGACCGTGCAGCTCCTGTGTTTATTGGTGCGGTGTATATCGAAGCGTTACAGCGCTATTTGGTAGCCGAAGTCCCAGCCACTGAAATTCTGTCTGAGATTCAGGGAAACCAGCGCTATACCTTGATCGTGGCAGGTATCTTGCTGTTGATCAGCCTGGCAATTCTTTACCCATTAGCGGGGCTGTTGATCGGCCCGATTAATCGGTTGCGTCATCAATTAGGGACTGTAACCGATGAGATGAATCTGAAAACCCGTTTTATCACCACCGACAAGGCGGAAGTGGGTGAGTTATGCGATCAGCTAAATCATCTGTTTGATCGCCTGCGGGATACTTTGGCAGATGTACAGAGTTCGGTGAAAGAAGCGGAAGTCTTCGGTGAAAATGTACGTCAAACATCGGAACAGACCCAGAAGGCCTCTTTTCAGCAGCAACAGGCAATAGCGGGTATCTCTGAGCACATGGATCAGTTGGCGGATCAGGTTTCTCAGATTGCGACTCAGGCAGAAGAAGCTGCTGTACTTTCCAGTAAGGGTGGTGTTGTGTTGACGGATGCACTGACCCAGCTGGAACAGAGTCATAAAGTTGTCAATCACCTGACAGAAGACATGACTCAAAGTCTGACAGAACTGGACCAGCTACTGTTCCACAGTGAAGCTATTATGAAGTTGCTGGATGTGATTCGGGATATTTCGGATCAGACCAACTTGCTGGCTCTGAATGCTGCGATTGAAGCCGCCCGGGCAGGTGAGCATGGGCGAGGGTTTGCTGTGGTTGCTGATGAGGTACGTCAGTTGGCAAGCCGGACTCAATCATCGACAACTGAAATTCATGACATGCTGGAAAATCTTAAGAGTTCCAGTCAAGGTATGGCTTCTCAGCTGAAGGAGAGTTCAGACAGTAGTGAAAAAGGTCTGTTGAGTCTTGATCAGACCCGCAGCGAGCTGGCGATGCTATCGGATGAGATCCAGGCTATTTTTGGTAAGAACCAGAAAATGGCAGACCAGACTCATCATCAGCATGATTCGGTTAACAAGGTGCATTTAGCACTGGAACGTTTGTCTGAAGAGGCTGTTGAAACAGCAAACCTGGCGGACCAGTCCAGTGAAGCCTGTTCTGCTATTAACGGGCTGATGCAGCAGCTGCAGGCTAAAAGTCAGCGTTTCCAGTGTTAAAGGTATCGGCCTCGGCTGTTCGAATGTTTGTGCTACCGAGAATGCCTGTGTCATAGGGATTAAAAAGGGTCTGCGAGGAGCAGGCCCTTTTTGATTTAAGATTGGCAAGTGGCTCAGGCAGCAATAGCCGGTTTGCGCATACGACCTCGCTTTGGCGTTGTACCGTTAGGGTCATCAGGATCTTCCGGCTGGTCTCCATTCTTCATCGCCGCATTCAGATATTCCAGAATCATCGGCGTGGTATCTCCTATGATCATATGGATGCCCTGAGTGCCAAACATGCGGTTAAACTCCAGCACAAAAGGGTAGTGGTCGATCATGGCGATATCAAAGCCTGCATGATCAATACCCAATGTTTTGGCGAGTTGGGGGAAATGCGCTTTTTATAGACATAATGCAGCACACTCAGTTGCCGGTTTTTCGGAAAAATCAGCCAGACAGGAAATTATCGGCCTCATACTGCAGATAGGTATCGGTTTTTCTATAGTTTGCAGAAGGGAGATTTAATGAGCACAAAGTGTTAAACAAGATCCGCTTCATATAGGTCAATATCGCGTGAAAACCTGGCAAGGAAAAGAACAGATATGACATGCTTTTATTCTGTAAGAAGTGAATTGCTTTGAGTACAATTTTTCGGTGCGACGCTCAAAATTGATAAAGTATCTGATCTTAAGGCATGACCTTCCTGTCATCCGAATAAATCAATCGGATAGGGGGGCTGTCTGCCGGATGTGAGTGGTACGACCCTGAAAGCTTCATTAATTTGGCGGGCTGTTTTAACCCGGATAAGTGCAGGCCTGTCATGGCGACACTTATCGTTTTGCCCCCATTGCAGAAGGAAGTTTCGGGCATGGCTGAATTTGAGGATAAGACGGGCTGGCGTACGCTCTGGTTTCTGATTGGCAGACAGCGAACGCGTCTGGCTCTGGCGTTTGTATTTACTCTGGTGGCAGCAACGATGGAGCTACTGCCGTTCTGGCTTCTGGCCCAGGGGGCACAGGCCGTACTGGGTTTTATTGATCAGCAAAGCACGGCGACAGAGATGGCTGAAACTTTTTATCAGCTGGCACTCTGGATGGCAGCAGCGCTGGTATTAAAGACGCTGATTTATGGCATAGCCTATTTTCTTAGCCACCAGGCTGCTTTTTTTACTCTGGCTCATACCCGAAGAATACTGGTTACTCGTCTGGCCTGGGCACCTTTACACTGGATTCAGAGTTATCACTCGGGTCAGTTAAAACAGATGGTGTTGCAGGATGTTGATAAAATTGAAAATCTGATTGCACACCATACGGTAGAAGTTTCGGTTTCTCTGTTGACTCCTCTGCTAATCACTTTTTATCTGTTCTGGATTGACTGGCGTCTAGCTGTGGCAGCTTTACTGGTCGCACCTCTGGCGATTATCTGTTCCATGTTATTTATGCGTGATATGGATTCCATGCAGGATCAGTATCATCAGGTTGCCGTTAGCCTGAATAAAACGACTGTCGAGTACCTGCGCAATATTCCGGTAATGAAGCTGTTTCGTCAGGATGCCAGACGTTTTTCTGCCATGGTGCAGCACTCTCAGCATTATTACAGCCTGGTCGAAGCGCTGACTCGGTTAACCGTTCCCAGGTGGGCATTATTTACCAGTTTGCTAGGAGCTAATATGTTACTGGTACTGCCTGCAGGTGGTTTTCTGTTGCTGCACAATGAGATCGCTCTGACGGATCTGATTCTGGCGATTCTGCTCTGTGGTGGTATGTTGCGCCCTCTGCTGAAAATCAGTCATTTTTTTACCGATAGCCGGGAAGTGCTGGCGGGTGTGCGTCGCCTTAATCCTGTACTGAATGCTGACAATAGTGCTGAACATGCTCAACAGGCCGAAGGTGCTGATCCTGTTTCCAGCAGAGAAGAGGGCATTGATGTTGAGTTGAGCAGGGTTCGTTTCAGCTACGACAAGGCCCTGATCATTCCTGAAATGGATCTGACTCTGCCAGCAGGCAGCACAACAGTGATGACCGGCGCATCGGGTAGTGGTAAGTCGACCCTGGCCCAGCTGATCGCTGGTTTATTAATGCCAGAACAAGGTCAGGTTACCATCAATGGCAGGGCTGTTACTGACCTGAGTAACGAGCAAAGAGCAAGCCTGATTGCAGTGGCAACTCAGGATGCCTTTCTGTTCAAAGGAACGATCAGAGACAACCTGATGCTGGCCAGAGATACAGTGCAGGAGCATGACATGGAACTGGCGATTAAGGTAGCTCAGGCTGAGCACCTGATTCAGCAATTGCCTGACGGTTATGACACCAGGGTTAATGAGCAGGGGACGCGTTTATCCGGTGGTGAGCGTCAGCGACTGGCGCTGGCCAGAGCGCTGCTGGCAGATACTCCGGTACTGATTCTGGATGAAGCGACAGCCTTTGCAGATAACCTGACTCAGCAGGCATTCTATCGTGATCTGCAGGAACACTATCCGGATAAAACCGTACTGATCATTGCGCATCGCCTGGCGGGTATGGAATTTGCCGATCAGATTATTGTTCTGCACAAAGGCCATATACAGGGCGCAGGCAGTCATACTGAGCTGATACAGCGAAATGCTTACTACCAGAAAATATGGCAGTTACAGCGTGATAGTCACCACTGGACTCTGCAAGACGATCAGGCCTGTGAGAGTAGAAAAAGGAGTGATGTAACAGAAGGAGAAACAACATGCCTGCAGATCTGAAGCCATCAATGGATAGTAGTATATTCCGCATTATTGTTCGGGTCATACACCGCAGTGGACGCTCTCCTGGTCTGTTTTTATCTGGCCTGAGCTGGCGAATACTGGAACGTATACTGGACTTGTTACCTTTGTTGGCTGTTTTTTTCTGGTTGCAGAATATCCTGTTATCAAAGAGAGAGAATGACGAAGCGGAAGCCTCAATTCTATGGCTGGCAGGTACATTGTTATTGATTTTTCTGATTCAGTTAGTGGCCGCCTGGAAAGGACAAAGGAACAGCTTTCTGGGCGGTTATCGTATTATGGCGGGCTACCGTGAACAGCTACTGGATCGTGTGCACCAGTTACCTCTGGGCGTACTGGCAGAATATCGTACCGGACAGCTGGCGGATATGATGACGGATGATGTTCAGCGCATTGAGAATATTTTTACTCATCAGGTCGTTGAGTTACTGACCTCTCTGCTTGTGCCGCTGCTGTTATTTATTGCTTTGTTATGGGTTGACTGGCATCTGGCTATAGGATTGATGGCTGGTTTTCCTCTGGCATTGTTATTTCTTCAGCTCAGTCGCAATTTGTTTATTCGTGTTAGTCAGGCTAAGCAGGATGCGTTGCGGTACACCTCAGGCATGGTTGTTGAATATGTAGCCGGCCTGCGTACCTTACGTCTGTTCAACAAAGCGGGTGTCTGGCTGAAGCGGCTTTATCTGCAGTTCGACCATATCACCCGAACCAGTATCGGCGTTGAGATCTGGGGTGCAGGGCCTGTAGTGTTGTATCGATTACTGACAGAGCTTGGTCTGGTGGCATTTCTGACACTGGCCGCTATGCAGATAGCGGGGATGACTCCGGCACAGGATCAGACCGAATTACTGTCTTTATTGTTATTTATACTGCTGGCTTATCGCATGTTAGGGCCGTTACTGGAAATGGCGGAGCACCTGGCAGTATTGCGCTTTACCGTGCAGAGTGAGCAGAAATTACAGCAACTTTACCAGCGTAAACCTCTGTCTGAGCCCGGCTCTGCAGAAATACCCCGTAATAATGATCTTATTGTGCAGGATCTGTCTTTTGGTTACGACAATGAAGCCCTGATACTGGATCAGCTGAATTTCAGGGTACCAGAGAACAGCATGACGGCGATTGTCGGGCCTTCCGGCTCAGGCAAAAGTACACTAATGAATCTGCTGGCTCGTTTTTATGATCCTCAGCAGGGATCTGTCAGTTTAGGCGGGAGTGATTTAAAAGCATTAGGCAGTGAGCAGTTATATCAGAAAGTCAGTATGGTATTTCAGCAGGTTCAGTTATTCGATGGCACTATCGCAGACAATATCAGAATCGGGCGACCAGATGCATCTGAACAACAGATCAGGGAAGCCTGTAAAGCGGCCTGGTGTGATGACTTTATCAGCAAACTGCCCGAGGGCTATAACACCCGAATTGGGGAAGGAGGTTCCTGTCTGTCAGGGGGAGAAAGACAGCGTTTATCGATTGCCAGAGCCTTATTGAAAGATGCACCGGTATTGTTGTTGGATGAAGCGACCGCTTCTGTTGATACCGAAACCCAGTACCATATTCAGCGGGCTCTGAGCGGTCTGGCACAGGGGAGGACTGTCATTATGATTGCCCACCGTCTGAGTACCATTCGCCATGCCAGTCAGATCATTGTGCTGAATCAGGGGAAAATCGTGCAGAGAGGCAGGCATGATGAACTTCTGGCCTGTGATGGCATGTACCGAACATTATGGCAGGCCCAGGAAGGCCAGCATCAGAGTTCTGCAGCTCCGTAAACTCTGCTTTGTCTGGCTCTGGTTCAATAGTTTGTCGTGTGCTGCTATTCATATAATGCTCTGGTTACTCCTGACCAGAGCCTGTTCCATCAATAGATATCAGCTTTCGATGCTCTGATCTGGATTATATCTCTTTAGTTACAAAATGAGAATAAATATCATTTACGAAAAAGATTTGACTTGTTAAGATAAGCAGGTAATAACACTTCCTGCCATTTTCCGAAGTCACTGAAAATGCCTTCAGCAAAACCTCTGCTTGTTCATGGAATAGATTCAGGAAGTGCTGACTCTGGCACGTTATATAAGGAGAAGTGAGGTGACTATGTGCTCGGTAGAATCGATTTATCCATCTGATTCCCTGCTACCAGAGATGCGTAATCCTCCAACGACAGATCAGGATTGTTTCTTTGAGATCCAGCCAGGGTTATCAGTTTGTATCTCCCGTTCTCATTCAGAAGGTGTGACGGCTTCGTTTCCCGGAGATCAGGAATATATTCATCTGAACTGTCTGCTGAAAGGATGTTTTGAAGCCAGAGTAAAAGATGTGCCCATGCACTATACCGCAGGAGAGATCACCATGGGGTATTCTGATGGTGAAATGTTCTATCTGAACAACTCGCCGTCGTTCAGCAATCTGGCGGTGATGATTACTCCTGAGCTGCTTTGTGATATGGCTGGAGAGGAGCTTTCTGAGATTAATCCGGAAAAAGGCGTGCATTTTTTTGTACGTAATGCCGGAAAGAATCAGAAGGCCAGTTATTCAGCAAAACAGATTGCTAGTCTGATGAACAGTAAATCTCAGCATAAACTGTTGCTGCATTCTGCGGTTCTGGATTTTATTTACTGGCATCTGAGCGCTTTTAAAAATCAGCATAGTCAGGTTTCCAGTATTTCATCCCGTGAACGTCGCCAGTTGGATATGGCCAGAGATTACCTGTTAAAAGACCTGAGTCAGGCGCCGACCATTGCTGATGTGGCAACTACGGTTGGTTTAAATCAGTGTAAGCTTAAAAAAGGCTTTAAGACGTTGTTTGGTAACAGTATTTATGCCTACTACCAGAAAGCCCGAATGGAAGAGGCAATGACGTTGCTTAAAAACCATAATGTGACTGAAACAGCGATGCTTCTGGGCTACAGTAATGTCAGTCATTTCAGTACCGCGTTTCGTAAGCAATTTAATATTTTGCCTGGTGATGCCCGTAAGGAGATTGCTCCAGATTTTTCAGGTATTGCGATTTTCTGAACAGGATCTATTCAACAACCTCTGTTATCTGGTTTTAATCGCTTCAGCTGATAAGGTAAATATATTCACAAGTACAAGTCCTGCTTTCTCCTACAGGTTATATCTATCAACATTTTCTGCGAACAGTTCCGTTATTACCCTCCATGAAGCCAGCTTTATAGTGTTGGAGTTCGGCACCTCTGCCTTTTCAGAACACGGTATCAGTTTACCTGATCGCTTCGAAAATATAGCCCCAAAGTGTCAGTAAAAGCAGACAGCAAGTACATAAGGACCTGCTGCCTCTGCCTCATCAGAATCGGGTGCTTAACGTCATACCGTAGCTTCGAGGGTCTCCGGCCTCAACGGTATGCCCGGCACCAAAGTCAAACTCAACACTGGAATAATATTCATCCGTAGCGTTTTTAACCCAAGCATAAGCTTCCCAGTTTTCAGCCTCAACGCCCATTTTCAGGTTTACCAGCTGGTAGCTGTCTTGTTTGAACTTGTTCAGGCTATCGAAGTAGTAATCTCCGATATGCTGGACATCAATACGGGAAAACAGATCCAGGTTCTCCGTCAGAGGGTGACGATTCTGAATGGCAATATTGGCTGTCAGTTCAGGGGTATTCACCATTTTATTGCCATTGCAGTTGCTGACCATGCCGGTAAAGTCACAACCCGAATAGCTTTTGTACTCTGCTTTAGTGTAGCTGCCGCCAAGGCTGATCAGCCAGCCTTCTGCGGGAGTATAGCGGGACTCAAACTCTAGTCCCTGACTACGGCCTTTACCGGCATTATCGGTCAGGATGGTACCTGTAGTTGGCACCAGCTGTTGTACCTGCTGGTCTTTAATATCGATATAGAATAGGGCTGCACTCAGTTCCAGTGAGCCATCCATGAAAGAGGACTTATAGCCCAGTTCATAGTTAGTGCTGGTTTCTGATTCGTAGGTTGGGTCATTTTCGCTGGGATACAGGTGATCAAAGCCACCGGCACGATAGCCCTTGCTGACGGTGGTATACAGCAGGGCATCGTTTTCAAGAGTATAAGACGCCCCGAGTTTTGGTAGCCATTCGGTGAAGTTCTTCTCACCTTTAATATCAACGCTGGCAGCACTTTGCATTCTGGTTTCGATATCGGCTTTGCGCTTTTCTTTATCCAGACGCAGACCCGCTGTCAGAGTCAGGCGGTCATTGATATCATAATCCAGTTGACCAAAAGCGGCATATCCGCTGTTGTCTTTATCCACCAGCGTACGGTCTGCGTAAGGGCCGCCCATACCAAAAGCGGTATAGTCCAGTGTATTCAGACCATCGACTTTATATTCGCTTTTATAAGCATATAAACCCGCCAGCCATTGCAGAGGTTGATTGTCGGTGGATGCCCAGCGAAACTCCTGAGAAATCTGAGATTGCTCTTCATCTGATTCAGAGTGATGCATATAGCCATCCATACTACCGGCGTCCTGGTCGGCAGAGTTCAGGCTATCCCAGTCACGCCAGCCGGTGACGGAGGTAAAGTCGATACCATCAAAGGATTTCGTGACCGACAGCGCCAGACCTTTAGAATCCCGGTTGTTTTCACCATCAAAGTTATGGTCGACTTTCTTCGGATTTTTCTTAATAAAGTCGGCGCTACCCAGAGCGTAAGAATCACCTCGCAGTTTCTGGTAATCCAGAATCAGATTGGTTTCCAGGGTGTCCGTTGGTTGCCATAGGAATTTCAGGCGGGCATTGGTATCTTCACGACCGCCATAGTCCTTACCATTGTAAATGTTGTCCAGATGACCGCTATTGTCTACCTTAGACAGGCTCACACCGACAAACAGCTCATCTTCAATCAGAGGTGTACTGGCACTGATACCCAGTTTACGCTGATCCAGACTATCTGCTGAGAACGTCAGCTTGCCCTCTGTGTAATTGCCTGGTTTTTTCGTGATGACATTGATAATACCGGCCAGAGAGTTACCACCGTACAGCGTACCCTGTGGACCTCGCAGCACCTCAACGCGCTCAATATCCGCCAGATCCAGGTCAAACATACCGTTACTGGTATAATTTACACCATCCACATAAAAGCCAACGGTAGGATCGGTGAACAGGCCCGGACCAATACCGCGGATAAAGATATTGTTTTCCCGGCTACCACCCCAGGTGAAAATATGCAGGTTAGGTGTGTGCTGACTCAGCTCAACAATAGATGCAATCTCTGCATCCTGCAGCTCAATTTCGGTTTTAGCCGAAACACTGGAGCTGACATCCATCACGTCGGCATCACGTTTTTCAGCTGTTACTGTAATGGCGTCCAGGGTATTAGATTCTGCCTGAGCGACCGTCGGGGCTATTAATACCAAGCTGCTGATGCCTGCCAGCAACAGAGCCGGGCTTAGCAGTGTTTTTCTGGATAACGCGTGCTGAATCAAGTGTGTCATAGGGCTCAGTGTAAAAGATTGCACGGACGTTTTTTTGCAGGAAACAGCTGAAGGCTCTGTTTGCGAATGTTTTGAAGTAGTATTGAGGGTAGCGGCCCGCATGGCTCCATTGCTCCTTTAAAATAATTGCGATTGGGAATTGTTTTCATTAATGGGCCTAAGTGTGCGTTTATGACTTTCTGGCGACTACCCTGAAAAGATTTTTGTTACCCCGTTCCGTCGTGGTTTTTAGTGTTGTCGTCTTTTCCGTTTCCCTGCTCTGTAATCTGAGTGTGAATATCGTCCTATCTGTATTACTCGCATATGCGGGGCTTATATTCCCGATTCGGGTAGCTCGTTTTAACACCATCAGACACAATTCTGCTCTGCACATCCGACTTCATTCATCCGCTGTTCAGAGGTTCATGAAAGTGTCAGCCCCTATTCCTTATTCACAGCAAAACGACTCCCGGCGTCATACTCAGTTTACTCAGGTCAGCTCGCAGGCCATGACTGATCTCCATAGTGCCTTTTACTGGCCAGTGATGCTGCTGACTACTTTACTGGCGTCATTGATCACCTTATCCAGTGCTATGGCAGATTATCCGGTGACCGTGAAAGATGATCGGAGTAAAAGCATTACGTTCGAGAAACAGCCGCAATCCGTAGCGTCTATCTCGGTGTTTGGCGCTGACCTGATGTGGGCACTGGACCAACAGGCGACCGGTTTATCCACGCTGAATCACCGACAGTCAGCGTATCTTGGTGATCAGGTCAGTCAGATGAAAGACCTGGGCGAAGTGCATGAAACTGATATGGAGCGTCTGACAGAGCTGAAACCGGATCTGATTATTGGCCTGCGCCAGTACACAGAACCTTTTGCCAGTAAGTTTGAAGAGATCGGACAGTTTCTGGCATTTGATCTGGTCACTCAGGAGGATTCTGAACAGGCCATTATGACGGTTACCCGAGCGCTGGACCAGGAACCGCAGGGACAAGCGCTGAATCAGAACTTTCAGGCTCTGAAAGAAGAATTTAAGCAAAAAGCTCCGGGAGAAGTCAGCGCCATTCTGATCTGGCACTGGGCTGATACTCTGTACGCATTTTATAACCACTATCTGAGCACTGACATTATGCAGAGTCTGAAGGTTGAAAATGCGATGGGACGCTCACCCACGCCTGCTCTGAAAAAACCGGATTCCAGTGTACTGTCTATGGAGCAGTTGCTGCGATTGAACCCGGATGTGATTTTGTCCTTTACCGGTGACGAGGCTCCTATCAGTTATCATCCGGTCTGGCAGCGACTAAAAGCGGTTCAGAATAAACGTGTTTATCGGATTAATGATCAGTACGTCATGCCTCATGGCCCGGTTGCCAGAGAGATGGTACTGAGAGAAATGGCTCACCTGTTTTATCCCGATCAGTTCCCGGCACCGGATAATATTCCAGATGCGGCACGGGCGAAACCGCTGACCTTTTCAGAAAGATAAATCCTATGTCGCAGCTATCAAGCCCGGATAAAACATTCACCATCAGTGCCGGTCATTCTGTGGGAAAACACCAGAGAATCTCTCTGCTTCTGCCAGTCGTATGCCTGTTTATTATCATGCTGGCAGGGCTGGCATCTTTAGCACTGGGAGACACACTGTTTTCCTGGTCTGCGGTGTTCCAGGCGCTGACATCACCAGAAGACAGCATGACCCGTTTCATTATCATGGAACTGCGTATGCCCCGGTTGTTGACGGGGTTACTGGCTGGAGCGGCTCTGGGCATGGCGGGATGTATTGTACAGTCGATCACCCGTAACCCTCTGGGGACTCCGGATCTGATAGGGGTCAGTGCCGGGGCATCCTTTGCGATTGTACTGGGCTTTGTTGTGCTGAGCCTGCCGCCATCTGCGATGCTGGTGATGGGTACGGCAGGTGGTTTTGCCGCTGGATTTCTGACCTTTGCAATCGCCTGGAAAACTCATCTGAATCCGATTCATCTGACTTTGTCGGGTATGAGTATCGCGCTGTTTTTTACCGCTGGCCTGACACTTCTGCTGGTGTCGGCAGACAGTGATGTCAACGGCCTCTACTACTGGCTGGCGGGGAGTCTGCTGAACCGAACCTGGCAGCATGTGGATCAGCTCTGGTTATTTGTTTTTCTGGGGCTGGGAATGGGAGTGATCTTTTCCCGGCCTTTAAATCTGCTGATGCTGGATGATATGACCAGCCGGGCGCTGGGCTTTCCGGTACAACGCTGGCGCCTGATTCTGGGTCTGACCAGTGTGGTACTGACTGCCGCTACGGTGGCGGTAGCAGGCCCAATCTCCTTTGTGGGGCTGGTGGCACCTCATGCCGTCAAGTTGTTGTTAAAACAATCCTTATCCCGGAGCTCATTATCAGATGCGGCTGAATCGGCGCAGCCCCTGCAGATGGATCACAGAATTTTACTACCTTTGTCTGCTATTGTCGGTGCGACCCTGGTATGCGTGGCTGATCTGGTGGCCAGAATACAGGAAGTGCCTGTCGGCATTCTCTGCATTCTGACTGGCGGCCCTTTATTTGTTTACCTGATCAGAAAGCAGGGCGGTTATGACCACTAATACCGTGCATCCTCAAAGTAATCCCGCGTCAACAGCATCTGGCTCTTTAAAGGATAGCAATGGCCGGTTAAAAGATAGCCATGACCGGACGCCGGGCTATTATCGTCTGGTAAAACTGGCGTTATTGCTGTTACTGACTTTACTGATGGTCTTGTCTCTGTTGCTGGGGTCCGTCAATCTTGCGGCCAGCGATATTGTGTCGGTTTTGATGGGTGATATCACAACCGGCACCGCTTATGACGTGATCTGGAACCTGAGGTTACCCCGAACGCTACTGGCGGCGTTAGTCGGTGTTCACTTTGCGTTATCGGGCCTGATTCTGCAGTCTGTGATTCGTAACCCTCTGGCAGACCCCGGAGTGATTGGTGTCTCCAGCGGTGCTAGTCTTGCTATTGTCGGCCTGTTGCTGCTCTCCGATATGATCAATGCTACCCTGCTGAAAGACTCACCGGTTGAGTTATCTCTCACCTGGCTACCGATGGCTGCTATGGTTGGCGGTATCGTTATTTCGGCCCTAGTGCTGTATCTGTCATCGCAAAAACATCAGGGTATGAAAACCGGTATCAGCCCGGCTCGTTTGGCCCTGAACGGTGTTGCCATTGGTGGCATTCTTAATGCTATCGTGATGTGGATCGTCGTCGTCTGGGGTGGCGGTCGAACAGAAACCACAATTTTATGGCTGGCGGGCAGCCTGTACGGACGGGACTTTACCCATCTGTTTATCTTACTCCCCTGGACCGTACTCGGTCTGGCGGCACTTTATTTGATCAGACATCCGTTATCGCTACTTCGTTTTGATGAATCTCAGGCACTCTCCATGGGCGTTAATGTTGCCCGCTGGCGTGTGTTCTCAATTGCTCTGGCGGTGATACTGGCCGCCAGTGCTATTGCTGTTGCAGGACCTGTGGGCTTTATCGGCCTGGTGGTTCCTCACTTATCCCGACTGCTGGTCGGCGGTGATATTAAACATCTGGTTTCAGTGTGCTTGCTGGCCGGTGGCTGCCTCTCATCCGGGGCAGACATAATCAGTCGCACTCTGCTCAGTCCGCTGGAATTACCGGCAGGCGCACTGACCACTGTGATTGGCATACCTGTTTTACTTTACCTCTTACAAAAACAAAGTGGGCGTCGACCGTAATGGGGGCGCCCCGATAACAGGAATATTTTATGACACTGTCTGCAGAAAACCTGATATTGAGCTATTCATCCGGACAGAGCGCATCCAGTACAACGTCTGAGGCATCGCCTGTGGTGCCAGAGGTTTCACTGACTCTGCAAGAAGGGGAAATTACCTGCCTGATCGGGCCAAATGGTTGTGGTAAATCCACGCTACTGAAAGCCCTGGCTGGCTTATTGCCTCCGGCATCCGGCCAGGTGTTTCTGGATAACAGACCACTGCCCCACTGGTCTCGCAAAGCAATGGCCCGTCGTATGACCTTGCTACCGCAAAATCCGGTCGCACCAGATGACCTGAGTGTGTACCAGCTGGTCAGTCATGGTCGTTTTGCCTGGCAAGGGTTATTCGGAAGAATGACTCAGCAGGATCTGGAAGCCGTTGAACAGGCTTTACATCTGACCGGGATGGATCAGCTGCGCCATCGTAGCTTTAATACCCTGTCAGGTGGTGAACGTCAGCGCGGCTGGATTGCGCTGGCACTGGCACAACAGGCCGATATTCTGTTGCTGGATGAACCGACCACCTATCTTGATATTGGCCATCAGCTGGAAGTGCTGGAGCTTCTCGCTCAGCTGAATCGGGAGCATCAGCGGACTATTGTGATGGTGCTGCACGATATTAACCAGGCCAGTCAGTATTCCGACAGAATACTGGCTATGCAGCAAGGGCGCATTATTGCAGACGACTCCCCGGTTAATGCGATTACCCCGGAGATGATGCAGCAGGTGTTCGGGATTCAGGTTGAGCTGATGCTGCGCCAGCAGGGCGATAAAACCTGGCCTTATGGTTTACCGGTTGGCCGTAGCAGCTATTTTCCGGGACAGGATGTGGATACCCCATCCTCAATGACAGGGAGTCCTTCAACAACAGACAGCCCCTCATCGGCAACAAGTGGTCAATGTATGCCTAAAGCTGGGTAAAGCGGAGCGCTACCATCCATCGGAGCATGGGATCCACTGTGTCGCTATATTTGTGTACTCACCAGTTCTGTTTATCGCTGCGTTATGAGGGCAGCGGTATCTTTTTGCTTAATTCAGGCTGTCTTTGCATCACAAAATCAGCCAGCATCTGAGCATCGTCGAATCATTCTATTTGACCGCAAAGTCAACTTTGACAGCCTGTACCTGCTGTGAAATTCTCTGAGTATCAAACACTCGTTTTACCACTGTTTTACCCCTTAAGCTCAGAGGCAGGTATTCTGAGTCAGAAGCAATTCTTGGCTGTCAGCAAGATAATAACAAGATCAAAACGGAGAATTCTATGAGCGCTGTACTGTTTGAATGTATCGATAATGTGGGGTGGATTATCCTGAATCGTCCCCACGCTTTTAATGCCATGGATGAAGAGGTGATGCGTCGGTTATCGGAAGTCGCTAACCAGTGTGCCTGTGATAAATCGATCCGAGCTGTGGTGATTACCGGAACCGGTGATAAGGCCTTCTCGGCTGGTGGCGATGTAGGCGCTTTTGCCAAAGACCCTGAGAATGTGGATCGCCTGCTGATGGATATGACGACTTATCTGCACAGTGCCATCTCCCGTTTCTCCCGTCTGCCTTTGCCGGTTATCGGAGCGATCAACGGTATGACCGCTGGCGCAGGCCTGGGTCTTATGGCCTGCTGTGATCTGGTGATTGCCGCGGATACGACCCGTTTTACCAGCGCTTATACCCAGATCGGTTTCTCTCCGGATGGCAGTGCCTCTTATTATCTGACCCGTCAGATCGGCCCGCGTCGGGCGAAAGAGTTCTTTATTACCAATCGGGTTCTGGATGCAGAAACAGCGCTGGACTGGGGCTTGGTTAATCGTGTAGTACCAGCCGACCGCTTACAGGATACGGTACGGGAGTTGGCGGGCATGCTGGCAGCAGGGCCAACTCAGGCTTACGCTCAGGTGAAGAATCTGGTGAATAGTGCCCAAAATGCTACCCTGGAAACTCAGCTGGAGCTGGAAGCGCAAACCATCACCGGATTAAGTAAAACCGCTGATGGTCAAGAAGGGGTGCAGGCCTTTATCGCCAAGCGTCCGGCGCGTTTTGTAGGTGAGTAGTCAAGCTAAGCCGTAAAGACAAATCGTAAAGATAAATAGATCAGTTAACCAGCAAAGATAAAAGAGTACAGGTCGGTAATATCGGCCTGTAAAAACGCTTTTAAGTTTATTCCGAATCAGGACCGCATCACCTATGAGTAAACCCTTCTCCCAAGCCTGTGAAAATAATAAGGCTCCGATTCTTCAGGTTTTAAAACACGCCTTCAGTGATGTTTCGCAGGTTCTGGAAGTGGGTAGCGGCACAGGGCAGCATGCGGTTTATATGGCGGAGCACTTGCCTCATCTGCAATGGCAGCCGTCGGATCAGGCGGTATATCTGCCGGGGGTTAGGCTTTGGTGCAGCGAATATGCAGGCAGCAATCTTCTTGTACCGGTTGAGCTTGATGTGACACAGGCTCAATGGCCTGAGGTGAAAGCAGATGGCATTTTCACGGCGAATACCCTGCATATTATGTCCTGGGCGATGGTTGAGGCTTTCTTTCAGGGTGTTGGCGCTCTGTTACCGGAGGCAGGCAAACTCTGCCTATATGGCCCTTTCAATTATCAGGGAGCCTATACCAGTCAGAGTAATCAGGCCTTTGATCATTTTCTGCGGGAACGGGATCCCTTAAGTGGAATCCGGGATTTTGAAGCGATAGCGGAACTGGCTGAATCGGCTGGTCTGGTGTTGGATGCGGATCATGAGATGCCCGCTAACAACCGTTTGCTGGAGTGGCGTAAGTCTGCCTGACAGGCGATATCCGATAGAGCTTATCAGGCTTTGCTTTTTCTTCTGCCTGCACTAGCATGTGGCCAACTTCAATTCTATGACTCTTACCGCAAGGAACTCTTTCGTGACTCGAGTAATTATTATCGCGATCATTGTGATCATCGGCCTGTTTATCTTTAAACGTATGTCGGATGATCGTAAGTCTATGGCTGACATTATGCAGGAAGGTCAGGCGTTTCTGGCCAGCAATGCTCAGGAAGAGGGGGTCGTGACAACGGATTCCGGTCTGCAGTACAAGGTGCTGGAAGCGGGCACCGGTGAGCAACATCCTGCGGCGACGGATCGTGTGAAGGTGCACTATCACGGTACGTTGTTGAATGGCACCGTGTTTGACAGCTCTGTCGACCGCGGCCAGCCAATCGATTTTGGTCTGAATCAGGTGATTCCGGGTTGGACAGAAGGTGTTCAGCTGATGGTTGAAGGTGAAAAGACCCGTTTCTATATCCCAAGTCAGCTGGCCTATGGCAATCGTTCCGTCGGCCGTATTCCGGCAGGTTCGGTACTTATTTTCGATGTTGAGCTGATTAAAATTAATCCGTAGTGACAGGGCTAGTATCAGGAAATACCTGCATAAATAATAGAATAGAGACTTTTGATTGATTTAAGAGTCTTCGATGGAACGAAAGGCGGGAACTGATCTCTGTTTCTGCCCTCTAATCTTTCGCAATAAGTGAAGTAATACACAGGTTTGCCTAGACCTGTTTTTTCATGAAGGTTCCTTGTTTGTGCAACTGCCGCCACCCGCTTGGGATGGCGGCTTTTTTTTGCCTTTATGCTGATACAGGGACACAGAGCTTTTGTTAGGCCGTTTTCTCTTCCTGAGAGTTAAGCTGCTGGATCAGAGATTCATAGTCCACAGCGTCATTCTGCTCTTTGCTCAGAAAGCTTTCAGCATAGCGACTGAAGCTTTGTTCTTTCAGCAAAGTCGTCATCAGTATGGGATCAATATGTCCGTTCAGGGACATCTTCACCATGATGTTCAGCGACTCGCTAATGGTTTTTGGCTTTTTGTAAGGGCGGTCTGAGGCTGTGAGTGCCTCAAAGATATCCGCTACAGCCATGACTTTTTCCTGAATATTCATTGCATCACCTTTAAGCTTTCTCGGGTAGCCCTGGCCGTCAATACGCTCATGGTGATTGCCTGCGATATGAGGTACCTGTTTCAGGTAATCCGGTAGTGGCAGAGAGCTGAGCATTATGATGGTATGAACAATATGTTCGTTAATCTTGAAGCGTTCTTCTGCTGTCAGCGTGCCAAAAGGAATCGTCAGATTATGACGTTCGCCCTGATTAAAAGAGTGATCCGGTAACTGCATATCGAAGCCCCAGATATTTTCCGGGTTGTCTGCTTCTACGGGCGGGCGGCGGGCATCATCCCATGGAAGGATGTGCTCAGGCTTATCAGCCAGAAGTTTTTCGGTGGCTGGCAGAGAAGGCTGGACTTTCTGGTTCAGCCGCAGCAGCTCCTCGTGGGACAGACCCAGAGTGTTATCGAAGTGACGCACCCATTCCTGATCGCCAATAGCGTGGATACGGGCGGCTGAATCCGGTGGCGTTGATTCAGAGCCTTCATTGGCTTTGGCGATGAAACGGAATTGTTCCTGAAGCTCCTGCTGACGTTGCTCCAGCGCTGCTTTGAGCTCTGCTTCAGGTTCGCCAGCTGCACGTTTCTGCCAGTACTCGATCTCGGCATCACGCCAAAGTACTTCAAATCGTGTGCGGATCTCGTGGATACGGTTAAAGATGGTTTCCAGCCGGGTTGCTTTGTCGATCACATGCTCCGGGCTGAGAATCTTACCGCAGTCATGCAACCAGGCCGCAATTCTGAAAGCTTCCTTATCCCGTTCACCCAATCTGAAGTTAGCGTAGGTGCCCTCTTTTTGCTGGGTGAGAGTGTCGATCAGTTGAAAAGCGAGCTGTGGGACGCGTTCGCAGTGGCCACTGGTGTAAGGGGATTTGGCGTCAATGGCATCTGCCAGCAGGTGCAGAATGCCATCGATCAACTCCTTTTGTCCGTCGATCAGACGGCGTGTTTCGATAGCGACAGCGGCTGAACCGGCAAGTTCTGAAATAAAGCGGATCAGAGCTTTTTTGTTACGAGGGACCTGCTCCCAGCGCATGACCAGTAAGCCTTCCAGGCTGTCATCCCTTCGACGCAGAGAGATCACCAGGCTTTTTTCTGCCTCATCCAGTTGTTGAAGGGTATTATGCAGGATGCTGGTGTCATCCTGTCCTTGCTCTGAAAGTCGTTGTGGATAACCCTTGCTTTCGGTATTGCTGGCAAGAATAAAAGTATTATCGTCATTCTCGTATAGGTAGATAGCACCGGATTTCATACCCGCTGCAGTTACCAGATGCTCCAGTACACCATCGAGCATCTTCTCAAGATCATTTTCTCTATTAAGGCACAGGCTGATCGCCTGAAAACTGCCGATGGTCCGGGACATATTACTGACCACCCGACTCAGTTCTTTAGCCTCTCGAATATCGGAGCGAATCCGGACTCGCGAGCTGAAGTCAAATCCGGAAAGAGCTCTCACCTGCTCTGTTAGCTGGCGGAATGCGGTACCGATTCGTGAGCCGCCATACAGTCCAAGCCCCAGTACCAGTAGAATCACCAGCAGGGTCCACAGTGATTGTGTCAGAATGATCTCTTTGGCACCTGCCAGGAGCTCATCAGCGGGCACGGCCAGAAGAATACGAATGTTGTGACCATTCAGACCTGTCAGGGGTAATGCGAGGCCGTACCAGGCACGGCCGTCAGTAGTAAACCGAGCCAGCTGATTACTGGCTGTTGTTGATTCAGCAATTTGTTTCAGGACAGGGTTTTCAAGCTCATTCAGGGTATTGAGGCGATAGTATTTATCTTCTTTAACAATAATCTTATCGGTTTCGTTATGGGCCAGGATCTGACTTCTGTCGTCAACAATGGCCAGTTGGCCGCCTTTGGTCAGTTGAAGGGCCGAGATTTGAGCCGCCAGATCATCCACTGCCGCATCCATGCCAATAATGTTAGCGCTGTTTCTGCCTTGTTGGGCCAGTGTGATACCGATTTCACGAGTGGTATAGAACAGATAGGGGTTGGTCAGAATCTGCTCTTTACTTTCTGAGGCTCTCTTAAACCATGGGCGGGTTCTGGGATCGAATTTAGTATCTGTTATGACTTCCTGTTTAATGAGGTTGTGGTGCTCATTATAATAAAACCAAACCTGCTGCATACCTGATGGGCCTGTGTGCAGACTTTGCAGCAGATACTGGCTCGTTTCGGGTGGTTGCAGGCTGACCTGAAGGTTTGGATTGTTGAGTTTTCTCAGTAGAAAAAACTCGCCATTGGTATAGCCGACATAAATGGCACTGAGCACATCATTTGAATTCAGGGTTTCAAAAAGAACCGGAAGTCGTTGTTGACGTTGTTCGAAGCTGGAGGCGTGAAGAATAGGGTCGTAACTGAGAATCTGTAAGGCGCTTTGTGCCGGCCCTGTCAGGCGTTTGGCTTTTTCGTTCAGGGTATCACTGAGCTGGCGGGCAGACTCTGCTGTGGCCACCAGAAGAGCGTTTTTATTACTTTGGTAATTCTGAAAAACCAGCAGTACGCTCAACACTAGCATGGCAGAAAACATAGCACCGCCAATCAGCCACTGGAGTGATATTCCCTTTCGGATGAGTCTCATCCCTGATTCCTTTTTTAATTTTTATAAAATGAGTATTAATTATATGTCACCTTTCAGGTGAATTATCACTTTTTTTAATTCAACTAAAGGATAGAGTGATCGGCTTTGTTTCGCTTACTATATTGAAGCATTTTTTCAGAAGGATGAATTTAGATGGGATCAGATGAGAAGCGATCAAATAAGAAGCGAGTATCGCTTGTTCTTGGTAGTGGTGGTGCCAAAGGTCTGGCTCATATTGGTGTTATTCACTGGCTGGAAGATAATGGATTTGAGGTTGCTTCTGTCTCCGGCAGTTCGATTGGTGCCCTGATCGGTGGAATTTATGCGGCTGGTAAACTGGATGAATTTGAGGAATGGGTTCGGGCGATTACTAAAGGGGATATGGTTACGTTGATGGATCTTTCCTGGGGGAGAGGTGGGCTTATTAAAGGCGATAAGATTATCAGTACGTTGACCGATCTGGTTGGAGATAAAACCATTGAGGAGTTACCGATCAGTTTTACTGCGGTGGCGACTGATATTCGGGGAGAGCGAGAAGTCTGGCTCAACTCAGGGTCATTGTTTCAGGCGATCCGTGCTTCCATATCGTTGCCGATGTTTTTCACACCAGTACAGATTGATGACCTGACCCTGATTGATGGTGGCGTTCTGAATCCGGTTCCTATTGCACCGACTTTTGGTGATAAGACGGACCTGACTATTGCGGTCAACCTGGGGGCAAGAGTTCAGGAGGAGGCGGCATCTCCCCGCAAGGAAGTCTCAGGGGAGCAGGATGAGAACCCTGATTTGCGAAATAAGATTGCACGTTTTTTTAAGAATTTCCAAAAATCAGAGCCGGAACAGCAGGAGCGGGACTGGTCGGCTTCTGAGGTTGCTAACCAGGCTTTTGATACGATGCAGAGTACGCTGGCGCGGCAGAAACTGGCAATTTATCCACCGGATATGGTTGTGGAGATAGCCCGAAATGCTTGCGGTACCCTTGAGTTTAATCGTGCTGCGGAGATGATTGATTTGGGTTATGAAAGAGCGGATATTTGCCTGAAAGCACTTAAATCATCGGATCGTAAGACCCGTAGCCAGCATGTGATTATTCCTCATGGGCATGAGGTTTACTGATCCACAATGCCCAGCTGAGTATCGGATAGCGGTGGGATCCTGATTATATTCGTATCAGCGCTTGTATCTGTTTTAGAGTGAGGGGCAGAGTATTCTGCCCCTTTTTGATATCAGAATGGCCTGTTGTATCGTACGTTTATTTTTGCCAGACGCTGTTAATTTCGTCTTCTGTCAGCTCTCGCCATTCACCTTCTTCCAGCTGTGGATCCAGTTCGATTGCACCGATCTGTTCCCGATGAAGTTGCATGACTTTGTTATCCATTGCGGCGAACATACGCTTAACCTGATGGTACTTACCTTCACTGATACTGAGCAGTACCTCTGTGTCTGAAACTCTTTTCAGTACAGCCGGTTTGGTGAGTTCCAGCTCATTGCGCAACTGTATTCCTTCTGCAAACTGTCTTTCAGCACCTGCTATTAATGGCTCGGCCAACCAGGCACGGTAACGCTTCATACAGGCTTTTTTGGGGGATGTAATCTGGTGTGACCATTGACCATCGTCTGTGATCAGCACCAGACCTGTGGTATCCACATCCAAACGTCCTGCGATATGCAGCCCTTTGGTGTTAGGCAGGTCCATATAGCTCAGTACGGAAGGATACTCTTCGTCAATAGTAGAGCAGAGGGTGTTTGCCATCTTATAAAGCATAAAATAGCGTGGCTTAACGGCACCCAGAGGACGACCTTCAAGCTCAATATTTAGCTCTTCGCTGACTTTAAAACCGGGGTCTTTGATGACTTGATCATCAACCGTGACCATTTCCTGTCGCAGAACGCGCTTGGCGTCGGCTCGTGATATTCCGGTGTGATGGCAAATAAACTTATCGAGGCGCATGGCTGAATCGGGTACTCACTGGCTGTAGGTTTGAATGGATTGGGTCGCTTGGTCGACAATATTTTGTCGCGCGTTCTGAGAAATCCAGGCGTTATGTGGTGTGACAATCAGGTTGAGATTTTCACGCAGAGCATCCAGAAGCGGGTTGCCGTTTATGGGGGGTTCCTGAGTTAATACATCGGTAGCATAGCCACTGATCTGGCCCTGCTTAAGAGCACTAAGAACAGCCTCCTCGTTAACGATACCGCCTCTGGCACAGTTCACAATAAGAAGCCCAGGCTTGACCTTATTCAGGAGGTCTTCACTAATCAGGTTTTCTGTGGCTTCTGTCAGTGGGCAATGCAGAGACAGTACATCTGCCTTAGGTAGTAACTGATCGAGAGGCTCTCTTTGATCATTGGCTTCATTACCCGGGCGTGCACTAAAGCTGACTTTCATATCAAAGGCTTCGGCGAGCTGAGCAACTTTGCTGCCAAGAACTCCTGAGCCAACAATGACGAGATGCTTTCCTGCCAGTTCTGAAACCGGGTGTTGCATTAGGCAAAAGAAGGGGCTTTGATTCCATTCACCGTTGGTTACGGATTTCTGGTAAAGCGGCTGTCGTGTCGCCAGCATCAGCATTAGCATCAGGGTGTGCTGAGCGACGCTGTTCGTTCCGTAGGCGACAGCATTGCGTACTGGAATACCAGCGCTTTCGGCAGCTTTCAGATCCACATTGTTCATACCGGTTGCCAGTACGCAGATCAGTTTCAGATTTTTAGCTTGTGCGATAGCGTCAGCGTTAATAACAACTTTATTGGTCAGGATGACCTCGGTATCCTGAATACGATCAATGACCTGCTCTGGCGAGGTCTTAGAATAAAGAGTCAGTTCTCCGAGGGATTTCTCCAGTCCATCAAATAGGATATTTTCGCCGAGGCTGTCCGCATCCAGTAAAACACCTTTGAAATTCATCAAATTACTCCGGGAATTTAAATAAAAGATTAAGAGATACCTGAGGTATAGATTTCAGCCCAGAGCTTTCTCCGTATAATGTCGCCGGACAATTTCAATAGGCGAGCATGCTGAGCGGTGGACGGACTGAATTTCATGTCAAAATTATGGGCTAGTTTAAGTTATTCATGGCATCAGGGTAAAACTTTTACCCGGGGGCAATGGTTACGTTTCTCAGGCTGGATGGCTGTTGTTGCCTCTTTAGTAGCCTATCTGGTTGCTACTCGCTACTTGCCCTATATTCAGGTCAGTGAAGCCCATAGCATCCTCTATCTGATTCTGGCTTACATCGGACACTTCGGTTTTTTTTCGGGGTTAGCCTGGTTAGTCGTTTTTGTGCCTTTGTCTATTATCATACCTCGTCGCTGGTTGATTCTGCCTATTGCCTTTATTGGTGTGTTTGCTGGTTTGGCTTTGCTAGCTGTGGATACCACGGTATATCAGCAGTACCGTTTCCATCTTAGTGGCTTTATATGGGAGTTGTTAACGGGGCCTGGAGCAGGGGAGGTGATCGATCTTTCCTGGTTTACAATTTCTGTCATTGCCTTAACTTTTCTGGCGATCGCTCTGGCCTCACTGTGGACCTTATCCGTTGCCGCATGGAGTATCCGTTCAGGCGCTGCTGCACGTAAAGGAAAGTATGTTTTCTTAGGTTGGTTCCTGTCTCTGATAGGTAGTCATCTTATGCACATCTGGTACGAGGCGCATTATGATCCAGAGGTTACTGGTGTTACCCGGCATCTGCCTTTTTACTATCCGGCTACGGCAAAACGTGATTTGGTCAAATTAGGTTTGATCGACCCTGAAAGTATTCGAGAAGAGAATGAGTTACAGGTCAGAAAATCTACCAACACTTTGAACTATCCTCTAAATCCTCTTGATTGTCGTGCAGAGGAGAAACCGCTCAACGTTTTAGTTATTGCGATTGATGCCATGCGGGCGGACACTTTTAATGCTGACGTCACACCGAACCTTTATCGGTATGCTCAGTCTGCAAATGCGCAGCTTTTCACGGATCATCATAGTGGTGGCAATGTTACCAAAGGAGGGGTTTTCTCTCTTTTCTTTGGCCTGCCTCCAACCTATTGGGATGCTTTTTCCTCTTCTCAGTCTGGTGCGGTTTGGGTAAATCAGCATAAAAAAGCTGGTTATCAGATAGGGGTTTTTAGTTCGGCAACCTTGCTGAGCCCAGCCTTTGACCGAACAATTTTTCCTCAAGTTGAAGGCTTGCGTTTAAAGTCTGACGGGGTGAGTCCTTCTGAACGGGATAGGGACGCGATCAGCGATTTCAAGGCATTGATATTAAACCGAAGCGAATCGCCTTTCTTCAGCTTTCTCTTTCTGGATGCGGCTCATGGTTATGACGTTCCACAGGGCTATGAAAAATTTCAGCCTCAGTGGGAGCGGGTTGATCACGTTAAACTGAATAATGATTTTGATCCTGAACCCTATTTGAACCGTTTTAAGAATGCGCTCTACTTTATCGACGACCAGTTAGGTCGTTTGTTGGATGAAATGAAAGCCAATGGCACTCTGGAAAATACCTTGGTGATTATTACATCTGACCATGGTGAAGAGTTTAATGATCTGAATAAGAATTTCTGGGGGCATGGCAGCAACTTTACAAAATACCAGACACAAACACCTTTATTGATGTTATGGCCTGGGAATGATCGTCAGGTAATTGATTATCGAACCAGTCATTATGATATTGCGCCTACTGTGATGAGCGAGGTTTTGGGGTGTAGAAACCCCATTTCTGATTACTCAATAGGGCATAATTTATTTGATGATGAACAAAAAAGAGACTGGCTATTGGTTCATAGTTACTTTAATTATGGGCTCGTTCTAAAGGATCAAATTATTGCAACTTACCCAACGGGAGGGTACGAAGTACTGTCTTTGGATAATGCTCGTATTAAAGATGGCCGTATGCCAGCCGAAATAGGAATAGAAGTTTTGGAGGCTATGTCTCGTTTCTACCATTAGGTTTCGGAACCATGCGCTTTCGTGATGGTCTGTGTTATCAACTGGTTAAGCAATGATGACTTATGCTTGCCTGATTGAACTGCGCTTTAGTAGGATAGGTTGGCTTGTCAGAAAAAAGGATAGAGTTTAAGCTTTAGACTCTTGAGTACGGATCAAACACTGGACGGTAGCTGTGGATCGTAGAAGCATTTTGAAAGCATTGTCAGTCAGCGGTTTTGTTGCCTTGGGCAGCGGCTCCGTTATGCGTCAGTTGTTGCAAAGTAAAGGATCCTCAGGCCTTGCTGCTGTTTCACCTGTAGCTGAGGATAGCGCTGTTTCTGTGTTGCCGGACGTTCCGCAGAAGCTGGCGGATATTGTTGAGGAGCACGCTGCTGCGGCTGATTTTCATGAGGTTTCTGCTCCCAGCAGGCTTGAGAATAAGGTTGCTGATCTTCAGTCTGATCTTGAGGCAGCTAAAGCGGATCCCCATGTCAAAGAGTACATGAAGAAGATCCGCTACTTCGAAGGTGTCTTTGACGATGATTACTTTATATCTCCGGAAGAGTTCAAGCTGGTTAAACAGACTCTGGCTCGTATGTCTCGGGTGCAGCGTACCGTTGGTCATGGCAACTTTAATCTGATCAGTTTTGATCAGATGGTTAAATATGGCCGAAACTTTTCTCAGATTGGTGAGTTCTCAAAAGTTGAGCTGGACTACCTGGAGAAACTCTTCTTTGCCGATGCTCATACTTATGGTTTTTATGGTGAGAAAGTTATGTCGGGCCTCACTCAGCGCATACCCTCAAAGGATTTGCTGAAGGTACCTAAGACTGGTCACTTCCTGTTTAAAGGTAAATCCCTCGCTTTTTATGACAAGCTGAAAAAAGGCGTTGGTGATGATATCGTTCTGACGTCAGGTATCCGCGGTACGGTTAAGCAGATGTACCTCTTTCTGTCTAAAGTGGCCCAGGCAGATGGTAATATGTCCAAGGCATCCCGTTCTTTGGCGCCTCCCGGATACTCATATCATGCTGTGGGTGATTTTGATGTGGGTAAAGTGGGTTTTGGGTACCGGAATTTCACTGAAGATTTTGCTGAAACTGATGTCTATAAGAAATTACAGGATCTTGGTTTTTTGACCCTGCGATACACTGACGACAATAAATTTGGTGTACGTTATGAGCCTTGGCATATTCAGGTTGTCTGAATATCTGCCATAACTTTCTTCAAGTTTTATCCTAAAATGCACAGCTAATGGCTGTGCATTTTTTGTTGTGTCGAATCCATCTTTTATTTTGGACTTCTATTTATGCCCCTAACTGCTGAACGAAAAGAACTGGTACCTTTTCTTTGTATATCACTTCTGATGATGCTGTCTTTACCTTTGCTTTTTTTGATGGAAGTGATTCCTGCTGAAAATAAGTTCAGGTCGAGTACCGGAGGTTACCCTGAGTCTCCTAGAACACTGGACTTGGGATTAAATCAATTGGTTGATACCCCCGATATTGAGCAAAAGAAGCGTGATTTTTTCGCTTTGCTGAAACCCATGGTGACGCTGGAGAATGACTTTATTGGTAAGCAGAGAGCCTGGTTGAAGGGGTTAGATCTCAAGCGACTAACCCAAGATCAGAAAGATGAGCTTCTGGATCTTCTGGCGGAATATAAGCTGGCAGATGATGAGAATGAGAAACTGTTTACAGACCCGGATGAGTTGAATGCTCTTATTGATGAACTCCTTGTTCGCGTTAGTCCTGTTCCGGCTGAATTGGTATTGGTGCAGGCGGCTAATGAATCGGCATGGGGGCGTTCACGTTTTGCCCGAGAGGGTAATAATCTGTTTGGTCAGTGGTGTTTTAGTCGTGGTTGTGGCTTGGTACCTAATGAGCGCCCAAAGGGGCAGTACCATGAAGTTGCTGTTTTTAAGTCGCCTCAACTGAGTATTCGTGCGTATCTGAAAAACCTGAACTCGTTCTGGGCTTATGATGATTTTCGACAAGCCAGGGCTGCGAGGCCTGAGTTAGAAGGGGCTGATCAGGCTCTGTATCTTGCGGACCATCTAACTCGCTATTCACAGCGTGGGCAAGCTTATGTTCGTGAGCTTAAAGAGATGGTTCAGGTCAACAGTGACTTAATTGAACAGACATCTGTTGAATAACTCCGGTAAAATGCTTTTTAACTCAGATTCTGCCTGAGACCTGTTGACTATTAATTAAGAGAGTTTATGACTAACAAACAGGCCGTAACCGTTTTAGGCGGCGGAAGCTTCGGAACCGCCATCGCCAGTATTGCCGCAGATAATCAGTACCCGGTCACTCAGTGGTTGCGGGATGAGGCTTTGGCACATGACATTAATACCAAGCGCTGTAATACCCGTTATTTGCCGGATTATGAGATCAATGCCAATGTACGGGCAACAACTGATGTTGTCGAAGCGGTAGCCGGTGCTGACATTATTTTTGTGGCTATCCCCAGCAAAGCGTTTGCTTCTGTGGTTGACCAGGTCGCTGATAAGCTTCGTCCGGATCAGATTATGATCAGTACGGCCAAAGGTATTCAGGAAGACGGTTTTCTTCTGATGTCTGAGATTCTTAAGACCCATACTCCCAGTCAGCATATTGGTGTACTGAGTGGGCCAAATCTGGCCAAAGAGATTGCTCAAAAACAGATGACAGCAACGGTTGTTGCCAGTGAAGATCAGCTTACCCGTGAAACCATTCAACAGGTCCTTGGTTGCCAATATTTCCGGGTATATGCCAGTAATGATCTGTTCGGTGTTGAGCTTGGCGGGGCATTGAAAAATATTTATGCAATTGCAGCTGGTATGGCTTCTGCGTTGGGGGTGGGTGAAAACACCAAGAGTATGCTGATTACCCGCAGTCTTGCTGAGATGAGTCGTTTTGCGGTGAGCATGGGGGCTAACCCGATGACTTTCTTAGGGCTGGCCGGTGTTGGTGATCTGATTGTCACCTGCATGTCACCCCTAAGTCGTAACTTCAGAGTGGGCTATGCGCTGGGGCAGGGGAAAACGCTGGATGATGCTGTTGCAGAATTGGGACAGGTTGCTGAAGGTGTGAATACAATTCGTTTGGTGCGTAATAAGGCTGTCGAGATGCAGGTTTATATGCCCCTTGCATGCGGTCTGTACGAAGTTCTTTTTAATCATATGCCTGTTGAGAAAGTTATTCGTGGTTTAATGACGGGTGAGCAGAGTACTGATGTTGAGTTTGTCTTGCCCAGAAACTGAGTACCTTGATAATTGAGGTCGCCTGAAGGAATAGAAACGATGAGTGAGAAGAAAAAAGGTTTTGCCACTGAAGCTTTCTGGTTGCGTATTATTTTTATGCTGTTTTTTGTGGTGGCCTACCAGATTGCAGAATTACTGGTAGGGTTATCTATTTTGATCCAGGTGATTTTTATCGCGATTACCGGAGAGAAGAACCTTTTCTTACAGCAGACTGGTGCGGCTTTTGCCAGCTACGCCTATCAGGTCTATCGCTACCTGACCTATAACCGCGAAGAAAAGCCATTCCCATTTTCTCCTTGGCCGGAGGGTGACGCTGCGGATAAGGACCCGTATCAGTCACCGGATGAGGACTAGAACAAATGCGTCTGGTGTTGTTTCGGCATGGTGAGGCTGCTTCAGCTGCCCGAGATTTTGATCGTTGTCTGACAGATCAGGGTGTTGCCGATGTGCGAAAGGTTGCCTGTTCCATCGCCGCTCAGTTGAGTGCTGCGACAGCGTATGTCAGTCCCTATGTGCGTGCCCGTCAGACATGCGCAGAAATCCAGCGCAATACCGATTTAAAAGCCTGTCATGAACTACCGATTATTACACCGGACGATGATCCTTTGCGGGTGATTGAGTGGTTAAACCAACAGGAAAGTGATTCAACTGTGTTGCTGGTAACGCATCAGCCTCTGGTGAGTCGTATTATCAGCTTATTACTGGATGGCCATGAGGCGGGGTTTTATCCCATGGCGACAGCATCCGTAACCCTTCTTGAAGCTGACGTATGGGCTTCGGGTTTGGCCAAACTGGAGGCGGTAATACATGCCGCTGACCTGGAGTGATCTGTGATCAGTTTTGAACCCTTTCGGCAGAGCTTTGATTTCTGGCATCGTCAGGGGTTGAATCAGTACTGCCGCCTGATGCGTGATCAACTGGAAGCGGCAATGCTCCGTCCCAGTCGCCCGCATGGTCTTATTATCAGTGAGCAAAATACCAATGGTGTAAAGTCAGAACTGGTTTATTGGGACTATGATACCCCGCGACGTTATATCGTCTATCTTCATGGCGGTGGTTATGTGCTGGGCTCTATCGATACTCACCGTGAGTTAGCTGCTCAGATTGCACGCCGCGCAAATGCCCGGGTTTTGATCGTGGAATACCGTTTGGCACCTGAGGGGCCATACCCTGCAGGCCTGAACGATGCTCGGGCAGCTTATCAATGGCTACTGGATATTGGTGTAACACCTGCCCAGATCGCTTTTGCCGGAGATTCTGCCGGAGGTGGTTTGGCATTGGCATTAATGCAACGATTAAAACGGGACGGGCACCCGCTTCCTGCGGCCAGTGTCTTTCTCTCCCCTTGGGTTGATCTGACCTGTTCAACTCCGAGTCTTGATACGAATACAGCGACAGATCTTATCCTTAATAAAGCGCAGATGCAGAGTTTTGCCCATGTTTATGCCGGCAATCATTCTCTGGCTGATGCGGGAATCTCTCCTTTGTTCGGTGACCTGTCTGACTTGCCGCCCTGCCTTGTACAGGTTAGCCGTCAGGAGCTGTTGCTGGATGATGGGATCCGCCTGGCAGAGCGTTTGGCTCGTTCGGGTACTCAGGCAAAGATTAGTAAATGGAGTCAGATGCCTCATGTTTGGCAGTTGCTGCATCGCTATCTTCCACAGGCGGATGAAGCTTTGCGTGAGCTGGGTGATTTTTTGCAACAGCATGTCTCGGGTGAACCTGTTTAGGTTTTGATAACGCCATTTCAGAGGGCTTTTGACCTAAGATACAAAAAGGCGCTGACATTAATTTGTCAGCGCCTTTTTGTTTTTTGGTCGGATTTAGACCAACTGTAGCCAGTGCAGAAGGAAGACGCCGAATGTAACGCTTAACGTTGAGCCTACCGTTGTCAGGGCAACAATATTGGCTGCCAGCGGACCGTTAGCCCCCATCGCTTTAGCCATTACGAAGCTTCCGGCAGCGGTCGGACTGGCAAAATAAAGGAACAGAATGCCCAGGGTTTGGCCTGTCCAGCCCAGATACCAGGCTCCCCAGGTCATAAGAATCGGGAGAATCGCAAGCTTCATTGCCGTTGCTCCCCAGGAAGCCAGAGATGATGCTCTTAATGCTTTAAGGCTTAGAGATGCGCCAATACATAGCAGTGCCAGAGGTAGTGTCATACCGGAGAAGTACGTTCCTGTCTTTAACACTAACGGGGGCAGCGTCCATTGGAAATAAGAGAAAGGCAGGGCCAGGACCACCGAAAGGATCAGAGGGTTTTTAACAATATCCATAAAGACCGGCTTCCAGCCCATGCCTGCCCGTTCCGGTTGAGAGGTGCTGAGGGCGATTACCGACAGAATATTGTAGATAATAATCAGGCAGCCCAGAAGCAGTGATGCCATAGGTAAACCCGCCTCACCAAACTGGTTGGCTACCAGAGCCATGCCGATAATACCCTGATTACCCCGGAAGCTTCCCTGAATAAAGACGCCTCTGTCTGCAGGCACTGATACCAGAACACGAGCGGCCCAGATGAGAAAAAAGAAGCCAATCAGAGTAACGGCCGATGCGTACAGTAAAACGCCGGGATCAAGGCTTTCCCGTAGGTTGGTTTTACTGATATTCAGAAAAACCAGTGTTGGCAATGTAACTCGAAAAACCAGAGTTGAAGCGATTTTGACGAAGTTGTCGTCCAGCCATCGCCAATGCTTAAACAGAACACCCAGAAATACGATGATAAAAACCGGTGCTGTGATTTGAAGCGTTGCACTGAGTGAGTTTAGAAAGGCATCCATCAGCTTGACTGACTGATTTGCCAGGCGGCAAAGGCAATTGCGGCCAGCACTGTGATAAAGAAACTCAGATTACGTCTTTTTTTTACCTCAGGGGAGCGGCTGGGGCGTTTGGACTTATCCGGATCTAGGCTCATTATTAGCTCCTGTTTTTTCTTAGTGGCAGGCCTTTTTCCCGAATGATTCCGATACCATCACCATAAACACCAGAGGTCAGAATATTGCCACAAGCGGCCTGTTTGATAGGGAGCAAGACTTTACTGCGCCCCTTGTCTTCCTGCAAGCCGATTAATTATTTAACAGTTCAAAATTCGCTTCTCCTTGTGCATCATGTGGCTAACAAGAAAAATAAAACGTACGTTTGCTCTGGAGTTTTTAATAGCCATGTCGATCCTACATTTTGCCCACGCTAATGGTTTTCCTATGGGTAGCTATCGGGTGCTGTTTGATAAGTTGGCCGATCATTTTGATGTACAGGGTATTTCTCATATTGGTCATGACCCCCGTTGGCCGGTATCGAACAATTGGGATGCCTTGGTTGATGAGCAGTTAGCCATGATCAGTACAGCTGATGAGCCGGTCTGGGGTGTCGGGCATTCCTTGGGGGGCGTTCTGCTGTATAGGGCTGCACTAAAGGCTCCCGCTTATTTTAAAGGGTTGGTCTTGCTTGACCCGCCGCTTTATATATCAGGTCTTCGCCCTTGGCTGCTGAAAGTCGCCAAACGAACAGGACGCATTGATCGAGTGACGCCTGCCCGTCAAAGCCGGTACCGAAAAAAGAGTTGGCCCGATGAAGAGGCTGTGGTCAGTTATCTTCAGTCACGGGCATTGTTCCGAAATTTTGATGAGCGCTGCCTGACGGATTACGTCAGTTCCGGAACACGTCAGGAAGCCGGTCAACGGGTTCTGAGTTTCGAGCCGGAAGTGGAATACAATATCTTCTGCGGTATTGCTGATAATCTTTGGGGCTCCGGACGAAAGATGAAGGTGCCGGTTTCTGTTCTGACCAGTGAGAATGCCTCAGTGATCCCTAAGGATGGCCTCAGGGGGATTCGCCGTTCAGGTTTCAACTGGATGTCTGTGGATGGTGGGCATCTTTTCCCCCTCGAACACCCGGATTCGACAGCCGATGAGATTCGGGCCATGATTAAACGGATGCAGGATCAATAACCTGCGCTGAAATATTGGCCGGACTCTATCTGGTCAGAGTTATTTTTTTATCACCGGACCGAGGCGCTGGCCATGCAGGAACCTATACCCTTTCAGATCGATCTTGATTACACCTCTCTTTCTGGTTTGCGTTGGGGTAAAGGCCATCATAAGCCCGTTCTTGCTATGCATGGTTGGTTGGATAATTGTCAGAGTTTCTGTCGTGTAGCGCCCTTACTGGCTGAAGCCTGTGATCTTGATATCTGGGCGATCGATTTGGTAGGACATGGTCACTCCGGTCATCGCCCAAAGGGCTCCTATTATCATATCTGGGACAATGTGATTGATATGGCTTTGTTAATGGATGCCCAGGGATGGGAGGAAGTCGACCTGTTAGGACACTCAATGGGAGCTGGTGTTGCTACTCTGATGGCTGGTGCCATGCCGGATCGGGTTGGCCGGGTTGCTCTGATTGAAGGTTTGGGGCCGCTATCAACACCTGCGGAAGAATCACCTCAACAACTGACTCAGGCGGTCGGGCGCTACAAGCTACAGACTTATAAAACCCCACCCTGTTATGCTTCTGTTGAAGACGCCGCAGAAGCCCGGATGCGCGGGGTTGGTGATATCAGTTATCAGGCTGCGCTGCCTTTGGCTTCTCGGGGGACCCGGCAGGATGAGGATGGCTGGCGTTGGCGTTCAGATGCACGGCTGAGAATTCCTTCTCCGGTGCGTTTGACCGAAGAGCAGATCTACAGTTTCTGTGAAGCGATTAAAGCGCCCACACACTTGATTATTGGTAATCATGGCTTTCTTGTGAACAGAGAAAATACCCGATTACGTAAAGAACACGTAGCCGATATTGAACAGATTGTGCTGCCGGGTAATCATCATCTGCATCTGGAGCCGGATACCGCAACAATCGTTGCAGAAAGCCTGATTGCATTCTGGGGGAATGCCTGATCTGAATTTTCATTTGAGAGGTATCAAACAAAGATACCGCATGTCAGAATTATTTACCGAATCTGTAGTCTAGTCTTTAAGCGGTTTTTATTACTCTTTTGGTTCGAATGGGCCGCCATGGACTTGTTGCACAACAGAGAGGATCATCGTGAACCTATCTACTCTACAACGTTATTTTTGCTCTGAGCCGGGAGCAAACCGTTTCCATTGGCAGTTACTGATTGCTGCGTTGATGTTTTTGTTCGCTGTTCCGGCTTTTGCTGCTGAAGGGCTTCAGCCGTTTCCTCTGGCGGAAACAGAGATGGAGAAAAGTCAGCCGTTGGATCAGCATCTGTTTGCAACGGGTCGAATTCAGAATAAAGGTGGTGAGGCCTTTCCTGAGAGTTGGCTGAGTTTGCCATCCGGTACGCTCAACCAGACTCTGTATCGGATCCGTTCAACCCGGGATACCGATGAAATTCTGGCGCATTATCAGGTTCAGTTGCAGCAGTCAGGCAGTGAGATTCTCTTTCAATGTAGCAGCCGGGAATGCGGCAGCAGCAACGATTGGGCTAACAGTGTCTTTAAGATTTCAACCCTTTATGGCGAAGACCGCGAGCAGCATTATGTTGCTGCCAGAAGAGAGCTGAATGGGCAGGCGGATTATGTCTCAGTTTACATTACAGAGCGTGGAACTGGCCGTATTTACGTTTATGTCATGCATTACCAGGTTAAGGCGGCTCCTGTGGCCACTAAGGGAGTAAAGCGTTCTCTCTATGAGCATCTGATTGAGACGGGTTGGGTGCGTTTACCTGTGTCTGCTGATGGATCGTTTGAAGAGGGCGTTTTTGGGCAGTTGCAGCAGTTAGCGGTTCAGTTGGAACGCAGTGATAAGCGCTTTTGGCTTGTGGCTCACCATTATGGCAAGCAGAGTGATGAAATTTTACAACAACGTTCTCAGCAAGCTGCAGCAAGACTACAGCGCTCTCTTGAAGAGTTCGGACTGTCCGTAGATAAACTTGAGCTGAAAGGGTTGGGCGCTCTGGCACCCACTAAAGACTCGGTTGCCTATGGTGGCCGAATTGAGTTAGTGGTTAAGAAATAACCCTCTTCTGGTCAGCCCTGATTGGGGCTGCTTGTGAGTACGTTAGACACAAAAAGGCAGGTCCGTAGATCTGCCTTTTTGTGTTTAGAGCAGATGAGGCCGGGGGCGATCAGGTTCCCCACTCTTTTGTTTTAAGCAGTACATAAACTGCACCAGTTCCACCATCGACCGGTAAGCAGGAATGAAAGGCGATCACTTCGGGCATCTGGCGAAGCCAAACGTTGACGTAGGATTTCAGCTCAGCGCGGCCACTACCTTCGGTCCAGGACTTACCGTGTACTACGATTACACTACGGAAGCGTCTCGCCCGGCAATCCTGAATAAATGAGTACAGCTCGGCTCGGGCTTCTTCAACAACCTGCCCGTGCAGATCCAAACCTTCCTGCCAGCTGATTTCCCCTTTTTTCAGTTCCTGAAAGGTTCGAAGTGGCAGATCCGGTACTTTAAAACTCAGAATATCGCTTGGCTTTTTATCCGGAATATTCCCCTCAGAAAGATTGTCCACGACAAACTTGTCTTCAGCCGCTGTTGCAGCAGCTCGCTTAACAGCTGCGTTGATATCTTTTTTCTTTGGCGTTTTCAGAATGACCTTGTCGCTTTTGATCTTTTTTACACCGCTCATGGCCGAACGAAACAGGTCCATATCATCGAGATTGTCATCAAAGCTGTCGTCAAAAGCGCTGGTTTTACTAGGAGGATTATCTGGCTGGAAGGTTTTACTCATTGTCTTGCCCGGTATTCGTGGTCGGGCAACGATACCAGATGAACTTATTCTGGCAAGTGAAGATCTTTTTCTCTTCTGAAAGAGGAGTTTGGTTTATAGCAGCCAGTTGCTGGGTTAAACTTGCTATCAGAACGTGTGGTTAAGGCTGATGATTGGAGAAAACTCGTGCCACAGACAAAAGCGCTAACTGAAGTTGCTCAGCAACTCTTTACCATCAAAGATTATATCCGCTGGACCTTTTCTCAGTTTAATCATCACAAAGTGTATTTTGGCCACGGTACCGACAATGCTTGGGATGAAGCGGTTCATCTGGTGCTGGGGAGTCTTCATTTACCGTGGAACTTTGATCCTGCGATGCTGGATGCCCGCGTTACCCATGATGAAGCGATCGTGATCCTGAGTCATGTTGAGAAGCGCTGTCTGGATCGTGTGCCTTTGGCTTACCTCCTGGGTGAAGCCTGGTTTGCAGGTCTACCGTTTAATGTGGATCACCGGGTACTTGTGCCTCGTTCTCCCATTGGTGAGCTAATCCAGAATCACTTTGAGCCTTGGCTGACTGAAGAGCTGACCCGTGTACTGGACCTTTGTACCGGCAGTGGCTGTATTGGTATCGCGACGGCTTATGCTTTCCCTTATGCCCGTGTGGATCTGGCTGATATTTCTGAAGAAGCGCTGTGTGTCGCCCGCAGTAATGTTGAGCGCCATGATTTGTCGGATCAGGTGACGGTTTATCAGTCTGATTTGCTTGATGATCTGCCGGAAGACGCCAGCTATGATCTGATCGTATCCAATCCGCCGTATGTGGATGAAGACGATCTCAGTGCTATGGCAGATGAATATCAGCATGAACCTGCTCTGGGGTTGGGTTCAGGGGCTGATGGTTTGGATATAACTCGTCGTATTCTACGCGATGCACCGCGTTACTTATCTGATAATGGTGTGCTGATTTGTGAGGTCGGCAATAGTGAATTTGCACTGCAGGAGGCCTTCCCGGAAGTGCCTTTCCTCTGGCTGGAGTTTGAGATGGGTGGTCAGGGCGTCTTTATGTTGACCGCTGAGCAGCTCAAAGAGTTTGCTGGTCACTTCGCCTGAGTTGATCGGTTCCCCCTGAATAAATCCTAGGGCTCTGTGGCTCATGCTTTTTGCGACGGCGTTTCGTGATTTCAAACGTTCAGGACTCAATTTTAAAGAATAAATGATGCCCCTAGGGGCAATGCAAGAGAGAGTGTCATGTCTGGCAATAGCTTTGGAAAACTGTTCACCCTGACAACCTTCGGCGAGAGCCATGGCCCGGCTTTGGGTGCCATTATTGATGGTTGTCCCCCGGGACTTGAGATTACCGAGGAAGATCTTCAGCTGGATCTGGATCGTCGTAAGCCCGGTACATCCCGTCATACGACTCAGCGTCGTGAACCGGACCAGGTGAAAATTCTGTCCGGTGTCTTTGAAGGAAAGACTACCGGCACAGCTATCGGTCTGATGATTGAAAATACCGATCAGCGTTCCAAGGATTATTCCAATATCGCGCAGCAGTATCGCCCGGCCCATGCGGATTACACCTACAACCAGAAATACGGCTTTCGCGATTATCGTGGTGGAGGCCGTTCCTCTGCCCGTGAAACTGCGATGCGGGTTGCTGCCGGTGCGATCGCCAAGAAATATCTGAAGGAGCGTCTGGGTATCGAGATCCGTGGTTACCTGTCTCAACTGGGCCCGATCAAAGTGGAAAAAGTTGACTGGGATCTGGTGAATACGAATCCTTTCTTCTGCCCGGATGCCGATAAGATCACCGAGATGGAAAACTACATGGATGCCCTGCGTAAAGAGGGTGAGTCCGTGGGGGCTAAAGTGACGGTTGTAGCCTCTCACGTGCCACCGGGTCTGGGCGAGCCGATTTTTGATCGTCTGGATGCGGAGCTGGCTCATGCGCTGATGAGTATCAATGCAGTTAAAGGCATTGAGATCGGTGCGGGTTTTGATTCTGTCGAGCAGAAAGGTACTGAGCACCGTGATGAGATAACACCCGAGGGGTTTCTGTCCAATAGTGCCGGAGGTATTTTGGGCGGTATTTCGTCTGGTCAGGATATTGTGGCGCATATCGCCCTTAAGCCGACCTCCAGCCTGCATCTGCCGGGTAAGAGTATCAATGTTAAAGGTGAGCCAGTTGAAGTGGTGACCAAAGGCCGTCACGACCCTTGTGTGGGCATCCGTGCGACACCGATTGCGGAAGCTATGATGGCGATTACTCTGATGGATCATTACCTGCGCCATCGCGCTCAATGTGGTGATGTTGAGATGCCAACACCGGTGGTTCCAGCTCAAGTATAATATCATCCGGTGTGTTAGCTGACGGCTTAACGGATCGGCAGAAGATGCCTTGGCTTTTGAGTCGGGGCATTTTTGTTTTTGCAGCAGACTTTACTGTTTGTCTGGACTCCAGACTGCTACTCAGAATTGTGAATGAGGAAGAGCCTTGAAAACTGATTTTGATGTTAAGAATCAAAAGGCCTGTCGGGTATGAAAGGTTTGATTTACTGGTCGTTATCCTCGGTCTATTTTTTCTACTTTGCGGTACTGGGAGTAACGAATCCCTATTGGGGACTTTATCTGCAATCGTTGGGTTTTGATGCGGAGCAGATTGGGGCGCTAATGGCGGTATTTATCGCTACCAAGCTGATAGCACCGAATATCTGGAGCTATTTAGCTGACCGAAATGATGCTCATGTTTCCGTGATGCGACTCGGCGCTATGCTGACACCTCTCTTTTTCCTGACAATTTATCTACAGCAGGGTTTTTGGAGCATGGCCATTGCTATGATGCTGTACAGTTTCTTCTGGAATGCCATCTTACCGCAATATGAAGTGATTACACTTAAAGCGATAAAGGGGCATGAAGAGCGGTACAGTCAGATCCGGCTTTGGGGTTCTGTCGGTTTTATCGTGGCTGTAGCTGGCTTAGGTTGGCTGTTGGATTGGGTTGAGGTCCACTGGCTTCCGGTCTGTATGTTTTTCATCATGCTGATGATGGCGTTCAGTTCCTGGTGGATACCTGTTAGTCGTTTCTGGAATACTGAAGTAGACAATGCCGGACAATCTAATGCGGGTGAACTAACGGATCTACAGCCTGAGATAGGATTTTGGCAACGGCTGAAGCAGCCACCCATTCTTATTTTTTTGCTGGCAGTCATTCTGATGCAGATATCTCATGGCCCCTATTACACCTTTTTCTCAATCTATATGGAGGCGATTGGCTATAGCCGTAGTCTTATTGGATTGCTATGGTCATTAGGTGTAATGGCTGAAGTTTTACTCTTTGCCATAATGCATTTGTTATTGAGAAGCTTTAGCCCTCAACTACTTTTAACCGTTAGTCTGGTTCTGGCAGCGGCTCGCTGGTGTATGGTCGGATTTTTTGCTGAACAGCTCATGTTACTTTTGGTATCACAGCTGTTGCATGCTGCGTCTTTTGGAAGTTTTCACGCAGCTTCTATTGCTCTGGTTCAACGTTTTTTTTCCGGAAAAACGGCTGCACAGGGGCAAGCCGTATACAGTTCTCTGGGGTTTGGTGTTGGAGGTGCCTTAGGTGCTTGGGGTAGTGGTTTGCTCTGGGTTGATCTTGGCCCGCAGTGGAGTTATCTGCTGGCCGCATTCGCGGCAGGTTTTGGCGCTGCTTTAATGCTGTTTTCCCTTTGGAAGTACCGTCGTTATTGGTGTCGGTCTCAATTGTAAATATTTTTAAGGTTATGACTAAAACGTCATTTTAGGTCGCAAACACTTTCTTTGTGCAGTTGCAACATAGTGATACTGCACGTTACATTAGTCCGATAACGCCCTGCTCTGGGGAAAGGAGATTGCCATGAAGGTGAACATCGAAGTCGATATGACACCCGAAGAATTTCGTAAGGCGATGGGCCTTCCGGATGTGCAAAAGTTTCAGGAAGATCTGATGGCGAAAATTCGTCAACAGATGGAAGAGGGCGTTGAAGGTTACGAGCCTTTAGCTCTGATGAAGCCTTTTATTAGTCAGGGGTTTGATTCTGTTGAGACATATCAAAAAATGATGATGCAAATGCTCAACAGTTACACCCAGCAAAAATAAAATACGCTTCAAAGCAAAATGGAATGTTCTAATAGAGATAGGGAAGCGACAGGGAGAATATCTGCTTTTTATAGTGCCGGACGCACTGGCAGATTGAAGAACGCTGAGTTCATTAACGCCATGCACATCGTCTTTTCGTTTGTGCTGTGCAATATGAATGCCTCTTGAGTGTAATCATATTGACACCTGGCAAACCATAGAATTGATCAAGTCGATAATCCAAAAAAGGAATCCACCATGCAAGATAAAATCATGAACGCTTTTACTGAGCAAACTAAAAACATGTATGCACCTATGCGTAAAATGAATGCGCTGATGGTTGAGAACATGGAAAAAATGACTGACTTTCAGATTGAAGCTCTGAAGTCATACAGCAAAATGGGCGTAAACCAACTGAAAAATGCGACTGAAATCAAAGACGCTGAGTCTGTACGTGATTTCACTGCTTCTCAGGCTGAACTGATGAGCACTCTGAGCAAGAAAGTTCTGGAAGATGCGAAGAGCATGGCCGATATGACCATGGAATTTAAGCAGGAAGTTGAAAAGATTGTTGAAGAGTCCCGTACTTCAGCAACGGCAGCTGCAGCGCCTGCTGCAGAAGCTAAGCCAGCGGCAAAAGGCCGTAGCTCTGCTTCAGCTTAATCTGCTGAATGTTTCAAGAGGGCCGCGTTAGCGGCCTTCTTTTTCTCCTCCCTTCCGATTACATGCTTGTCGAAAGACACCAGGGATGACCCGGTCTATTTCAGACCAAGTGAGGTATGCTCATGAGTGAACAGAGCACAGATTCAACGGATTACATCTACGATCCCGCTGAGTTGGCGGATTTTATTACCAACGCCAACAGCCAATACCAGAAACTTATCGAACAACTGATGTCCCGCCAGGGCATGAGTGATCCATCCCTCTCTATCTTCTTTGATGTTTCAGAATCTTTTCAGAAGATGTCTGAGCAACTCGCTGTAAACCCGATGGTTGTTTATGAGGAGCAGATGAATCTGTGGAAAAGTCAGATTCAGCTTTGGCAAAATGCTGCTCGCCAGATGATGGGGGAGACGGTTGAACCTGTTGTTGAGCCGGCGAAGGATGATCGTCGCTTTAATGATGGCGAGTGGGTTGAAAACGCACTATTTGATTTTATCAAGCAGTCCTACCTGCTGTTTGCCCGCAGTATCTTTAATATTGTGCACAATATTGAAGGCCTGAGTCCCCATGCTCACCAGACCATTGACTTCCATACGCGTCAGTTTGTGAATGCTATGAGCCCGAGTAACTTCGTGGCCACTAACCCTGAAGTTCTGCGTCGTACCTTTGAAACCAAAGGTCGCAACCTGATTCAGGGTATGGAGCAGCTGGTTGAAGATCTTAAAGCCAGTCGTGATGGTCTGAATGTCGCTATGACAGATCGTACTGCGTTTAAACCCGGTGAAAATGTTGCCAGCACCCCGGGCGAGGTTGTTTACCAGAATGACCTGATGCAGCTGATCCAGTACAAGCCGACCACTGAAAAAGTCTTTAAGACGCCGCTGCTGATCGTTCCACCCTGGATCAACAAGTATTACATTCTTGATCTGCGCTCCAGTAATTCACTGGTGAAGTGGCTGGTTGATCAGGGGCACACCGTATTTATTGTTTCCTGGGTGAATCCCGGTCCTTCTCTGCGTGATAAAGGTTTTGAAAACTACATGCTGGAAGGTCCACTGGATGCGATTGATGCGATTGAGCAGGCAATCGGTGAGAAAGAGGTTAACATCATCTCTTATTGCATCGGTGGTACCCTGACCGCATCTACGCTGGCCTATATGGCGGCGAAGAACGATAAGCGGGTGAAGTCTGCAACCTATATGGCGACCCTGCAGGACTTTACCGATCCCGGTGAAATTGGTGTCTTTATCAATGAAGCCACGCTGGCGGGTATTGAGCGTCAGCTGGATCGTGATGGCTATCTGGATGGCCGTGCGATGTCTTTCAGCTTTAACCTGTTGCGTGAAAATGACCTGTTTTGGTCATTCTTTATCAACAACTACCTGAAAGGTGAGCGTCCGGCAGCATTTGACCTGCTGTATTGGAACACGGACAGCACCAACATGCCGGCGGCGATGCACAAGTTCTACCTGCGTAATATGTATCTGGAAAATAACCTGATCAAGCCGGGTGGCATTACCCTGAATGAGACACCTATTGATCTGAGCAAGATCAAAACACCGGTGTATTTCGTATCCACCATTCAGGACCATATCGCCAAGTGGACCTCGACCTACAAAGGTGCTCAGGTGCATTCCGGACCGGTTAAGTTTGTACTGGCAGGTTCCGGCCATATTGCTGGTATCGTTAATCCGCCAACCAAAGAGAAATACGGTTTCTGGACGAACGATAAGCTGGCCGATACACCTGATGCATGGTTTGCCGGAGCTGAGAAGCATCCGGGTTCCTGGTGGCCCGACTGGCAGGAATGGAGCACGTCGAACAAGTACGCTGACCCTAAAACAATGGTTGCAGCCCGTGAACCGGGTGCCGGTAAGCTGAAAGTGATTGAAGCGGCTCCGGGTACTTACGCCACGACCAGAATTGTTGATGTTCTGAAAGCAGAGGCAGCAGCGGGTCAATAAAAGATCAGCTGTCAATAAATAAAGCCGACCTTGCTCGACAAGTGTCGGCTTTTTTTCTATACCGCGTCCTACAAACCCTATCTGGCATGATGCTGCTTTTACTGTGACGTTGAGTTTAGTAGCCTTATCATCTTCTGGCCTGCGTTAGAGAGGGTGCGCTCTTTGTGGTAGAGATAGCCTAACGGGCGGGTAATATCGACATCGGGTAGTGGGATCACCTGCATAGTTTCGTCAATCAGAGTGTCTGGCAGAAGGCTCCAGCCAAGTCCGATAGACACCATCATCTTCAGGGTCTCCATGTAGTTGGTGGATAGTGCCACATTTAAGGTCAGATTTTCTCTCGCAAAGGCACTTTCAACAATGCCACGGGTAAAGGTCTGAAATCCTGGTAAAACGGCATCGAAGAGAGTCAGATCCTGAAGCCTGACTGTATCGTGTTGATTGAGTGGGTGGTCTTTTGATACCACCAGTTTCAGATGGTCTGTCCAGACCGGTACCACTTTCAGGCTGCTGTTGGTTTGGGGGGACAACGTGACCACCGCCAGTTCCAGTTTGCCCTGCAGTATGCCTTCGTAAGCCTGTTCCGAATCCAGAAAGCGCATATCCAGTTTCACCTGCGGGTGCTGATGGGTGAAGGCTTTCAGCACAGGGGGGAGCCGGTGCAGTCCGATATGGTGACTGGTGGCCAGCACCAGAGAGCCGGTCACCTCACCATTCAGATTGTTCAGTAATCTTCGGGTATCCTCCAGCTCAATCAATACGTTCTGTGCCCTGGGCATTAATGCCTGCCCGGCTTCCGTCAGGTGTGTCTGCCGACCGATACGGTCAAAGAGCCTGCAATTCAGCTGCTGTTCCAGATTGGCGATCCGTTTGGAGATGGCGGGTTGTGTCAGGTGCAGCAGCTCAGCCGCCCGTGAGAAGGAGCCGGTTTCGGCGACGGTAATAAAGGCGTGCAGTGATTGAGTGTCCATGGGCTGTCTCTTCTTGTTTTTTTGGTCTTGCGGGTGTCCGGTTACAAGCGGCCAGCAACCCGATCTTTTTGGTGAGTGGTTTAGCTAAGTATAACCAATAGGAATTCAATAGATAAAAAATATGAATTTGTTTTATCACTGCAGCGCTTATAAACTGACTTAAATCTCCCGAAAAAAGAAAACGGATTGCCGCTTTAAAACTGCACTTCCGGATAAATCGATTGAAATACTCGGGCTGAATAAAAAAAGATGCATGAGGAGTTAGGCGGATGGCAGGCAAAACCCTGTACGACAAGTTGTGGGATAACCACTTGGTTGAAGAGCGTGATGACGGTACTTCATTAATCTATATCGACCGTCAGTTGTTGCACGAAGTAACCTCGCCGCAGGCGTTTGAAGGTCTGCGTCTGGCGGGTCGTAAGCCGTGGCGCCTGGATACTAACCTTGCAACGCCGGACCACAACGTACCGACCACTCTGAAAGAGCGTAAAGAGGGTAATGCTGGTATTGAGGATCCGGTATCAAAAATTCAGGTTGTTACTCTGGATGATAACTGCGATGACTTCGGTATCACCGAATTTAAGATCAACGATATCCGTCAGGGTATTGTACACGTGGTTGGCCCTGAGCAGGGTGCGACTCTGCCGGGTATGACGCTGGTGTGCGGTGATTCCCACACGGCAACCCACGGTGCTTTTGGTGCGCTGGCACACGGTATTGGTACCTCTGAAGTTGAACACGTACTGGCAACCCAGTGCCTGATTCAGCGCAAAATGAAAAACATGCTGGTTAAAGTGGATGGCACACTGGCTCCCGGTGTAACCGGTAAAGATATCGTACTGGCGGTGATCGGTAAGATCGGTACGGCAGGCGGTAACGGCTGTGCCATCGAATTTGGCGGTGAAGCGATCCGTAATCTGTCGATGGAAGGTCGTATGACCATCTGTAACATGGCGATTGAAGCCGGTGCCCGTGTGGGTCTGGTGGCTGTGGATCAGACCACGATTGATTATGTTAAAGGTCGTCCTTTTGCACCGACAGAAGCGCAGTGGGATCAGGCCGTTGAAGCCTGGAGTGATCTGCACTCTGATGCTGACGCTGTTTTTGATCATGTGGTTGAGCTGAATGCAGCGGATATTGAGCCGCAGGTGACATGGGGTAACTCCCCTGAGATGGTCGTTCCTGTTTCTGCTGTTGTGCCGAGTCCGGCAGATCAGTCTGATGAAAACCAGCAGAAAGCCTATATCCGTGCGCTTGAGTACATGGGACTGAATGCCGGTCAGGCGATTACGGATATCAAGCTGGATCGCGTCTTTATCGGTTCCTGCACCAACTCCCGTATCGAAGATCTGCGTGAAGCGGCTGCCGTTGCCAAGGGCAAAAAAGTCGCGGCTAACGTTAAACAGGCGCTGGTTGTTCCGGGTTCTGGTCTGGTGAAGCAGCAGGCAGAAAAAGAAGGTCTGGATAAGATCTTTATCGAAGCCGGTTTTGAATGGCGTGAGCCGGGTTGTTCCATGTGTCTGGCGATGAATGCCGACAAACTGGGTGCCGGTGAGCATTGTGCTTCTACCTCGAACCGCAACTTTGAAGGTCGACAGGGCTTTGGTGGTCGTACCCATCTGGTGAGTCCGGGCATGGCCGCAGCCGCAGCGGTTGCCGGTCACTTTGTTGATGTTCGTGACGTTCTGCAAGCTAACTGATTACCGGAGGCACCCATGGAAAAGTTTACTCAATTAGATGGCTTGGTTGCTCCAATGGACCGCGCCAATGTCGACACCGACATGATTATCCCGAAGCAGTTTCTGAAGTCGATCAAGCGTTCCGGCTTTGGGCCAAACCTGTTTGATGAACTGCGTTATCTGGATGAAGGCAAGCCGGATCAGGATTGCAGTCAGCGTCCGAAGAACCCGGACTTTGTTCTGAATCAGCCCCGTTACGAAGGTGCTTCGGTACTTTTGGCCCGTAAGAACTTTGGTTGCGGTTCGTCCCGTGAGCACGCGCCTTGGGCGTTGCTGGATTACGGCTTTCGCTGTGTGATCGCGCCAAGCTTTGCCGATATCTTCTATAACAACTGCTTTAAGAATGGCATTCTGCCGATTGTGCTGGATGATGCGACCGTAGACAGTCTGTTTAAAGAGGCTGCCGACGAAGAAGGTTACCGTCTGACGGTGGATCTGGAAGCGAAAGAGATTCGCACCTCTGCGGGTCGTACTATCCCGTTTTATGTGGATGACTTCCGCCGTCACTGCCTGATCAACGGTTTGGATGATATCGGCCTGACGCTGGAAAAATCTGATGCAATCAAAGCGTTTGAGACGAAGCACAAGGCTACTCAGCCATGGCTGTTTCGTGAAGCCTAATTGCAGAGCCTGATATACTCAGCTGAGAAAACTGATTCTTTAGAAGATAAGGGCAGGTGCTCAGCCTGCCTCAGGAAAAAAGAAAATGACAAAAAATGTATTAGTACTGCCGGGTGACGGTATTGGTCCTGAGATTGTAACCGAAGCGGTTAAAGTGCTGGGTGCGCTGAATCTGGATATCGAAATCGATACCGCTCTGATTGGTGGTTCTGCTGTTGATGCAACCGGTAATCCTCTGCCGGAAGAAACGCTGACTAAAGCACGTGCTGCTGATGCGATTCTGTTGGGTGCGGTAGGTGGTCCTAAGTGGGATGGCAACCCGATGGAGCAGCGTCCTGAGAAAGGTCTGCTGGGTATTCGTTCTCAGTTGGAGCTGTTTGCTAACCTGCGTCCTGCGATTCTGTACCCGCAGCTGGCCGAAGCCTCTACTCTGAAGCCTGAAGTGGTTTCTGGTCTGGATATCCTGATCGTGCGCGAACTGACCGGTGGAATCTACTTTGGTCAGCCTCGTGGTATCCGTACTCTGGAAAACGGTGAGCGTGAAGGTTACAACACCTACGTTTACTCTGAGTCTGAGATCCGTCGTATCGGCCGTCAGGCGTTTGAAGCCGCTCAGAAGCGCGGCAAGCGTCTGTGTTCCATCGATAAGTCCAATGTACTGGAAGTAACCGTACTGTGGAAAGAGGTGATGGACGATCTGGCGAAAGAATACCCGGACGTTGAGCTGTCTCACATGCTGGTGGATAACGCAGCGATGCAGCTGGTGCGTGCACCTAAGCAGTTTGATGTGATGGTAACCGGCAACATGTTCGGTGACATTCTGTCGGATGCTGCTGCGATGCTGACCGGTTCTATCGGTATGCTGCCGTCTGCTTCTCTGGATGAGAACGGTAAAGGTATGTACGAGCCGTGCCACGGTTCTGCGCCGGATATCGCAGGTCAGGGCAAAGCGAACCCACTGGCGACCATCCTGTCTGTTGCTATGATGCTGCGTTACTCGCTGAATGAAACAGCAGCGGCTGACCGTATCGAGAAAGCGGTAGAAGCGGTGCTGGATCAGGGGCTGCGTACCGGCGATATCATGTCGGAAGGCTGCAAACTGGTCAGCACTGAAGAGATGGGAGAAGCGGTTGTTGCAGCGCTTTAATAAGCGCTGTAAAACCTGATTCACTGAAGAATAAGCAGTGACAGGCTGCAATCGGGCAGACCACAAGTTTGCCCGCTAAAACCCTGTCGTTTATCCCTTAACCGACCTTTGTCTTTAAGATAGGCGGGGGGCGGAAATACTCCATAGACCAATAGGTGACAATATGGCTCAAAAACGTGTAGGTCTTGTTGGCTGGCGCGGAATGGTAGGTTCTGTGCTGATGCAGCGCATGCAGGATGAAGGTGACTTCGCCCAGATCGAACCTATTTTCTTCACAACCTCTCAGGCAGGTCAGGCGGCACCGAACTTCGGTAAAGAAGCCCCTGCTCTGAAAGACGCTACCGATATCGACGAGCTGAAGGCCATGGATATTATCATCACCTGTCAGGGTGGTGATTACACGAAAGCCGTTTATCCGAAACTGCGTGAAAGCGGCTGGAACGGTTACTGGATCGACGCGGCCTCTTCGCTGCGTATGGATGATGATGCCATCATTGTTCTGGATCCGGTCAACATGAACGTGATCAAAGACGGCCTGGCGAACGGTGTTAAAACCTTTGTTGGCGGTAACTGTACGGTTTCCCTGATGCTGATGGGACTGGGCGGACTGTTCCAGAACGATCTGGTGGAGTGGATGACCTCCATGACCTATCAGGCTGCTTCCGGTGGCGGTGCCCGTCATATGAAAGAGCTGATCTCTCAGATGGGTATTATCCACGGTTCCGTTGCTGACGATATCGCGTCTGCAGCGGCTATTCTGGATATCGACCGTAAAGTTGCGGAAACCATTCGCAGCGATCAGATGCCGCTGGATAACTTCGGCGCGCCACTGGCAGGCTCTCTGATTCCATGGATCGACAGCAAGCTGGATAACGGCCAGAGCCGTGAAGAGTGGAAAGCGGTTGCTGAGACCAACAAGATTCTGGGTCTGGATAAGAACCCGATCCCGATCGACGGTACCTGTGTCCGTATCGGTGCGATGCGTTGCCACAGTCAGGCATTCACCATCAAGCTGAAGCGTGATGTGCCGATGGACGAGATCGAGTCCATGATTGCCGAAGCGAACGACTGGGTTAAAGTCATTCCTAACGAACGTGATATCACGGCTCAGGAACTGACCCCTGCGAAAGTAACCGGCACTCTGAGTGTACCGGTTGGTCGTCTGCGTAAGATGAACATCGGTAATGAATACCTCAACGCGTTCAGCGTGGGTGATCAGCTGCTGTGGGGTGCTGCAGAGCCTCTGCGTCGTATGCTGACGATTCTGTTGAATGACTAAGCGCTGACGCATACTTCTGTCGGAGTGCTGGAGAAGTAGTCGACGGGTTAAGTCCTGTTGCTTTGACTTCGCAAAGAAGCCTGCCTCTCGGCAGGCTTCTTCCGTTTCTGCGGCAAGCCATTACCTTTTGTAATTTATTAAGTTCATCTTTTTAGATCTCTCTTGAGAAAATAGACCTAAACTGCAGGCTTTTTTTAATTTCTTCGTCTCAGGTTCAGATATACTGAGCGCTTGCCGATAAAGATTTCATCTCATCAATTTAAATGGTTAGCCAAAAAAGTGTTTTTACTTTGGCTTGCTTTTTGCTTTGCATAAAAGCAGGTCATTAGCTTTTGGGTATTACTTCAGTGTTTCGATCCAAAAAAAGCTGAGAAAAAATAACGACCTAAACTAATAAAAAACCTGAATGGTTCTTTGGTGATGTGTACAATTTGTTGAATAATTGATAAAAGTTACACATATCCAATATCAACTGGGACAGTTAAGACTAGGGTTTGCCGATCTTAGTTTGTCGTGCTGCCGTTCAGGTCAGTGCAAAGTGTTAAGGAATCAGAAATATGGTGCGCAAGCTGGCGGGTACTCTTGCGACGGTGGGCATGTTAAGCAGTCCACTGGCGTTTGCTTTGGGGCTCGGAGAAGCCGAGTTACTTTCTTCACTGAATCAGCCGTTTAAGGCTACGATTCAACTGGCACAGACTAAAGATGTCGATGCATCAGATATCCGCGTACAACTTGCGGATGAGCGTGCTTTTGCCAAGGCTGGTTTGGATCGTCAGTTTTTCCTGCAGAACCTGAAGTTCAGCGTTCTTTCTGGTGAAAATGGTCCCTATATTGAGTTGAGCAGTTCCCAGTCGGTAAAAGAGCCTTTTCTGAACTTTCTGCTTGAGGTTGAATGGCCTCAGGGGCAGTTGATGCGGGAGTATACCTTCCTGCTTGACCCGCCAACCTATAATAACACTCTGACGCAGCAGTATGCCCAGGCTACTCCAACCTCTCAGCCACTAGCTGCTCCAGCTGCAGGTAACCTTGTGGAAGAAGGGGCTCGCCGAATTAAGGTTGGCCCGACTGATACCTTATGGAGTTTGGCCCGTAAAAACCGTCCGGACACCAATGTTTCTATTAAGCAGGCGATGCTGGCGATTCAGGATGCCAACCCTGATGCATTCCCAACGGGTAATATCAACAACATGGAAGCAGGTAGCACCATCCTGATTCCAAGCCGTAATGCGATGGTTAAACGCAGCGCTAATAAAGCTATCTCGGAAGTCGCCCGTCAAAATAAAGCTTGGGTTGCTTTTAAGGCGCAAACATTACCTGCTGCTCCTAAGCAGCAGAAAGCGTCTACTAATGAGTTGGTTGAGAGTAAGCCTTTTAAACTGGTTCCAAAGGTTGAAGAGGATATTAATCGGGAATCTGCCGCGGCGGATTTAAAAGAAGAGTTGGCTCTGAGCAAAGAGACTCTTGATCAATCAGTTCGTGAGAAGGCAGAGCTTTCCAGTCGTCTGGACGATCTCCAGAAACAAGTCGATACCTTACAAAAACTACTTCGCCTGAAAGACGAGCAGCTGACTGCGATGGAGGCGATGCTAGATAAGCAGAATCAGTTGCTTGCCGGTAAGAGCGTATCTGATGAGTCAGACGCAGGCATGAATCAGGAAACCCAGCCACCTGCTGCCACAACGACGTCTGCCGCAGTTACTGGCCAGGTGAGCTCTGGGGCCATCGGCCTTGATCTGGCTGCACAAGCTGAAAAGCAAAATACCGAGGCTGAAGCATCGTCCAAGCCAGAGATGGCTTCCGGTAATAGTTCTCAGGAAGATGTTCAACCGGAATCTAAACCTGAACCGGTTAAGTCTTTCTCTCTTGATAAGCAGGAATCTCAGGAGCTGGATCCGGGCTCATTCCTGGTTGATACCCTGCGTAAGAATGCCACGATTATTGGTGGTGCCGCTGCCGCCATTCTGGCGCTGATTCTTCTGCTGATGATTATGCGTCGCCGTCGTAAGTCTGGTGGTGATGCAGGCGGTAAGAAAAACAATTCTGATGATTCTGATATGACAGGCCTGGCTACAGGTGCTGCCGCCGGAGCCGCAGGTATGGCATCACTGGATGCAATGTCTGACGATGATCTGCCTGATGATTTAACTCTTGATGATGATTTGAGCGGTGATCTGGAGGATGATCTAAGCCTTGAGGATGGAGCTTCTGAATCTGCTACTGAAGAGATGAGTTTAGATGATTTGGGAGAGTCCGATGTTTTGACTGAAGCCTCTGCTGAGGTTGAAGATCTGGGTGATTTCGATTTAACTGATGATGAAGTATCAACTTCATCTGGTAGTGAAGATCTTGATTTGGATGGTGATCTAGATCTCGATGATTTGGATTTTTCTGAAGACTTTGATCTTGGTGATCTTGATGAGAGCTTAGGTGAAAATAATTCAGACGATGGGGAGGACTTTCAAGTCCCTTTCGCACAAGCTGAGTTGACAGCAAACACCGTTTCAGCAAAGGATGCTGATTTAGGTGAGTCGGCTCAGGATAATCTCATTGAACAGGATACTGTTGAACTCGAAATTCCGCAGGTTGTTGAAACACGTGCAGAATCTGACGGTCTGGGTGACCTGGAGCTCGGGGATATCTCTGAACCAGATAATACGGTTAAAGAAAATGAATACAGTGACTACGAGCAGGTTGATCTTGAAGGTGATGAGCTGACGGATTTTGAAAGTGATGAACTGGTTGATCTTGAAGGCGATGATCTGAGTGATCTTGAAGGTGATGAACTGGTTGATCTTGAAGGTGATGATCTGAGTGATCTAAACTTGCTGGATGTAGGTTCGGATAAATCTCATGATGATGAGTCTTTGTTCTCATCTGGTGATGAGCTCAGCGATGAAGATTTGTTGGCAGAGCTCACGGGAGAGGTCGATTCAAACCTAGCCGATCATTCGGATGATTCTGACTTGAAAGCTTCTTACGCAGATGATTTGTCTGCACTGTCTTCGGGCGGTACTTCTGATACTTCTGAAGATGATTCAGACATATTAAATACTCTGGATGAAGCTCAGTCCTATCGGGAATTAGGTCAGCCGGAACAGGCCGCTGCAATTCTGCAACGTACGCTGGGTGAAAACCCTGAAGATAACAATGTTCGCCTGAAGTTTATGGAGGTATTGGTTGATCTTGATGACGAGGCAACCTTTGATCATGAGCTGCGTCAGCTACAGGAAGTGGGCGATGCAAAAGCGCTGAGCGATGCATTAGCTTTACAGCAGGAGCTTTATAATAAAGTAGGAGCCAGTAATTACGTTGGATCCTCTTCGTTGGACTCAGATGACCTGGCTGATTTGGATGATATTCAGGCGTTGGGTAGTGAAATTGCTGAAGAGCCGGTTTCTGAAGTCCTTTCAACTGATGCCGAAGAAGACTCCGATAGTGGTGCTGATAGCAGTGACTACGATCTTGATCTGAGCAGTGAGCTGGATGCGCTGGAGCGTGATTTTGAGCGTTATGCGGGAGAAGAAGCTTCTGATGACTCCAGTTTGGACGATGTTGATTTTGAGTTGACCGATCTTGATCTGAGTGATGATATCAAAGACGGTGAGCCTATGATCAATCTGGATCCTTTGGATTTGGGGGATCCGGAGCCACTGGATACGGATGACTTCGAACTAACGGATTTGGCCGATCTGGAATCAGACGATCTGGTGCAGATGTCTACTCTGGATGAGCCATCAGAGTATGACTTTGATGATACTCGTGAAGCCTTGCGCTCTGATACTCAGGATTACATCGCGGATCTGGGTGACCTGTCGATGTCTGCCAGTAAAGACGATGATGTTCTTGAGCTGAGTGGCATGGAAGATCTGGTTGGCCGGGATCTGGCGGATGTCGACGATATCGTTGATCTGTCGCCGAATATTGATGAAGATGATGATCTGGCAGACTTGGGTGAGTTATCTGATATTTCATTCGATGAAAGTTCTGATGATGATCAGCTCAATATCGATGGTCTACTGGATGAAAATGAAGATCCTGAAATTAAGCTGGATCTTGCCCGTGCTTATGTGGATATGGGGAATACAACCTCAGCCATTGAGGCGCTGGAAGATGTTCTGAACCGTGGCAATGCGGATCAGAAAAATGAAGCCAGAGAGCTGATCACCAAGCTTCAGAGTGAATAACTATCTGGATCTCTGTTAATGATGTAACAGATCGGGTCTGACTTAGGTCAGGCCCGTTGCTGTTTCTGGTCAGCCCTTTATGGGCTGCTTTTGTTGAATATTCTGTTTGTTTTTGGAAAGCCTTCCTTCGATATGATTCAGCTTCCTGTAATTCCCGATGATAATGGCCGTGCCGGTCGCTATGCGATGTGTGTTGAATACAATGGTGCAGGCTACCATGGCTGGCAAACCCAGCAGGCCGGTGTGAAAAGCGTGCAGGAAACACTGGAGAAAGCCCTGAGCAAGGTGGCGAATGAGCCTGTCACCGTGATGTGCTCGGGTCGTACCGATACGGGTGTTCATGCGTCTGCTCAGATCGTGCATTTTGATTCTACGGCTGTGCGTTCCAGCAAAGCCTGGACTTTTGGCTGCAATACCAATCTCCCGGACAGCATTGCTGTGCGCTGGGCTGTCCCGGTCGATTCTGAGTTTCATGCCCGTTATTCAGCGATTTCCCGACGCTATCGGTATGTGATCTATAACCAGCGTGTTCGTCCGGCACTGATGTGTGATCAGATGACCTGGTTTGATCGCCCGCTGGATGAGCAACGGATGCATCAGGCGGTTCAGCATCTGTTGGGCGAGAATGATTTTTCCTCATTCCGTGCTGCCGGTTGCCAGTCCAATACGCCGTGGCGTAATATCGAGAATGCCAAGGTTTTCCGAATGGGCAGCCTGGTGATTCTGGAGATTCAGGCAAATGCTTTCCTGCATCATATGATCCGCAACATTGTTGGCGCTCTGCTGCCGGTGGGGGCAGGGGATAAACCTGTTCAGTGGATTACTGATTTGCTGGCTCTGCGTGACCGTACTCAGGCGGGTGTGACTGCGCCGCCCAATGGCCTCTATTTTGTTGAAGCTCAGTACCCAGAGCATTTTGGTCTGCCAAAACTGGAGCTTGGCCCGCATTTTTTAACCCTGTTAGGTTCTGAGAATATCTGAGTCATGCGAACTCGTGTAAAGATCTGTGGTATTACCCGAATAGAAGATGCGTTAGAAGCGATTGAGGCAGGTGCCGATGCTTTGGGCTTTGTGTTTTATAAACCCAGTCCACGCTATGTGAGCCCGGAGAAAGCCGGAGTGATCATTGCTCAGTTGCCTCCTTTTGTTTCCACCGTTGCACTTTTTGTTGATGAACCAGCTGAAGATATTTGTCGTATCCTAGAGACCAGTCACTGTGACCTGATTCAGTTTCATGGTGATGAATCTGCTGAGTTCTGTACATCTTTTAACCGTCCGTGGATAAAAGCGCTTCGTGTAAAAGATGCAGCGTCACTGTCGCAGCAATTATTGGAATACCGGCAGGCCCGCGCATTGCTGCTGGACAGCTACCGACCCGGAGTTCCCGGGGGCACTGGCGAAACCTTCAACTGGGATCTGATCCCTGATGATCTGCCGCGACCACTTATTCTTGCCGGAGGTTTGACTCCGGAAAACATCAGCTCTGCCGTACAGCAACTCCAACCCTATGGGGTTGATGTGTCAGGCGGTGTTGAAGCCCAAAAAGGGATTAAAGATCCCGTTAAAATTCATGCATTTATTAGAGGTGCAAATCCGTGACCAAGGCGAACACCTATGCTGAACTTCTGCAACTGCCGGATACAAAAGGCCACTTTGGCCCGTATGGCGGTCGCTTTGTTTCAGAAACGCTGAGCTACGCGTTAGAAGAACTGGAAGAAACCTACAACAAATTATCAAAAGATCCTGAGTTTCAGGCTGAGTTTGATAAAGATCTGGCCCATTACGTGGGTCGTCCTTCGCCGCTTTATCACGCAGAACGATGGTCACGGATGCTGGGTGGTGCACAGATTTTTCTGAAGCGTGAGGACTTGAATCACACGGGTGCTCACAAAGTCAACAACACCATTGGTCAGGCACTGCTGGCGAAATACACCGGTAAACCCCGTGTTATCGCTGAAACCGGTGCCGGTCAGCACGGCGTAGCAACCGCTACTGTTGCCGCTCGTCTGGGTCTTGAGTGTGAAATCTTCATGGGTGCGGATGATGTAAAACGTCAGTCCCTGAACGTTTACCGTATGAAGCTGCTGGGTGCGAAAGTTCACGCAGTAACCTCAGGTTCCCGTACTCTGAAAGATGCAATGAATGAAGCGCTGCGCGACTGGGTAACCAACGTCGACAATACCTTCTACATTATTGGTACTGTTGCCGGTCCACACCCGTATCCTATGCTGGTGCGTGACTTTAACTCTGTAATTGGCCGTGAAGCTCGTGAACAGAGTCTGAAACAGAATGGTCGTCTGCCGGATGCGCTCGTTGCCTGTGTGGGCGGCGGTTCTAATGCGATGGGGCTGTTCTATCCCTTCCTGCAGGATGAGTCTGTGGCGATGTACGGTGTTGAAGCCGGTGGTGACGGTGTTGAAACCGGTCGTCATGCTGCGCCTTTGTGTGCTGGTGAGCCAGGTGTTCTGCACGGTAACCGGACTTACCTGATGCAGGATAACGATGGCCAGATTATCGAAACCCACTCGGTTTCAGCGGGTCTGGATTATCCGGGTGTTGGCCCTGAGCACGCTTATCTGAAAGATATTGGCCGTGTTAACTATGTTGCGGCTAATGATGACGAAGTACTGGCTGCATTCCGCGAACTGACCCGTGTTGAAGGCATTTTGCCGGCACTGGAAAGTAGTCATGCGCTGGCTTATGGCCGCAAGCTGGCTCAAAGCATGAGCCCGGATCAGCACATTATTATCAACCTCTCCGGCCGTGGCGATAAAGATATCCACACCGTTGCAGGTATCGATGGAATTACGGTGTGAGGTTGATGATGACACGTATTGAAGAAAAGTTTGCAGCTCTGAACGCAGATGGTAAAAAAGCGCTGATCCCCTATATCACAGGTGGTGATCCTAAGCCTGAGTACACCGAAGGCCTGATGCACGCACTGGTTGAAGCCGGTGCGGACATGATCGAACTGGGCATGCCGTTTTCTGACCCTATGGCGGACGGCCCTGTGATTCAGAAAGCCTGTGAGCGTGCCCTTGCTGCCGGTGCCAGTGTTCAGGGTGTTCTGGATATTGTAGAGTCTTTCCGTAAGAAAGATGCCACCACGCCGATCGTGCTGATGGGTTATCTGAACCCGATTGAGCATATGGGTTATGAGGCTTTTGCCGCTAACGCTAAGAAAGCCGGTGTTGATGGTGTCCTGCTGGTGGATCTGCCGCCGGAAGAAGCCGATGATGTTGTACCTGTCTTTAAAGAGTCCGGTATCGACACTATCTTCCTGGTTGCGCCAACCACAACGCCTCAGCGTGCCGCTAAAATTGCCGCACACGCTTCCGGTTATCTCTACTATGTTTCTGTGAAGGGTGTTACCGGTTCTGCCACACTGGATGTAGCAGAAGTGGGTAGTAAGCTGTCAGGCTTGCGTGAACTGACGGATGTGCCGCTGGCTGTAGGCTTCGGTATTCGCGATGGTGCTTCGGCAGCTGCAGTTAGTCAGGTGGCCGATGGCGTTATCGTTGGTAGTGTCCTGGTGAACTGCATTGCTGAGCTGGCGGAAACACCTGAAAAGATCGCTCCGGCACTTCAGGAGCGCATTAAAGAGATGCGTTTGGCGATGGATGCCTAAAAACACGCTTCTTTACTTTATGTGATCCGTGTTGTTTTGGTATATTGCACCTATTGCTCAAGAACGCCCCTTTTTCAGGGGCGTTCTTTATCTCAAAAAGATTCGCTGCTGGTCGCCTGAGGGCGGCCATGCTGTTATACGGAATAACAGAAGTAAATAACTTATGAGTTGGCTCGAAAAAATTGTACCTTCGATCGTTCGTTCCGATCGTAACCGTCGTAACAATATTCCTGAAGGCCTGTGGCGCAAGTGCCCTAAGTGTGAAACTGTTCTCTACCGCCCTGAGCTGGAGAAGAGCCACAATGTGTGCCCGAAATGTGATCACCACATGCGTCTTACTGCTCGTAAGCGTCTGGGTATGTTCCTTGATGAAGAGGGTCGTACCGAGCTGTTCTCTGAAATTGAGCCGGTTGATCGTCTGAAATTCAAAGACTCGAAAAAGTACAAAGACCGTCTGGCTGTAGCTCAGCGTGATACTGAAGAGAAAGATGCGCTGATCGTGATGCGTGGTTCCGTTCAGGGCGTTGAAGTGGTTGCTTGCTCTTTCGAGTTTAGCTTCATGGGTGGTTCCATGGGTTCTGTGGTTGGCCAGCGCTTTGTTAAAGCGGCTGAACTGGCACTGGCAGAAGGTATTCCGTTTATCTGTTTCTCCGCCAGTGGTGGTGCCCGTATGCAGGAAGCTCTGTTCTCCCTGATGCAGATGGCCCGTACCAGTGCCGCTCTTGAGAAACTGAAGCAGGCGGGTATTCCTTATATTTCTGTTCTGACTGATCCTGTTTATGGTGGTGTATCCGCGAGTCTTGCGATGCTGGGTGACCTGAACGTTGCTGAACCTTTCGCGCTGTGTGGCTTTGCTGGTCCTCGTGTGATCGAGCAGACAGTACGTGAAAAACTGCCGGAAGGTTTCCAGCGCAGTGAGTTCCTGCTGGAGCATGGTACGGTTGATATGATCATTCACCGTAATGAGCTGCGTGAGCGCATCTCATCTATTCTGCGTAAACTGACGGCTATGCCCGCCAACTGAGCCTTCGCTGATCAATGAACTCCAAATCCGGTACCTCGGTCTCCGGTACGCAAACCCCTGAATCTCAGGGGTTTGCTGCTGATGCGGCCTCCCTTTCTGAATGGCTGGGCTATCTTGAAGCTCTGCACCCCACTGAAATCGACCTGGGACTTGACCGTTTGCGTCAGGTTGCTGAGCGACTCGATATCACATCGCTGCCCTGTAAAGTGGTTACCATTGCCGGTACTAACGGCAAAGGCTCAACGGTTGCGCTGCTTGAAAGTGTGTTGCGGGCTGCAGGCTACCAAACCGGTTGCTACACCTCGCCTCATTTTCTGCACTACAACGAGCGTATTGCACTCAATGGTGAGCCGGTTTCCGATAAGCTGATCTGCAACGCTTTCGCTGCGATCGAAAAAGCCCGTGGCGATATCTCCCTGACCTATTTTGAGTTCGGTACTCTGGCGGCGTTTCTGGTTTTTGCCGAGCAAAAGCCGGATGTGGCGATTCTGGAAGTGGGTTTAGGCGGCCGCCTTGATGCGGTCAATCTGATCGATCCGGATGTGTCTGTAGTGACTACGATCGCGCTGGACCATGAAAGCTGGCTGGGCTCTGATATTGAGCAGATTGGTCGGGAGAAAGCGGGAATTTTCCGTGCCGGAAAACCAGCGATTATCGGTTCACTGCAGATTGTTGGTTCTGTTCGTGAAACAGCAGAAGCACAGGGTTGCTCCTCGGTTGATCAGCTGGGCTACCAGTATCGCTGGTCTGAGGCTGAGAAAGGCTGGAACTGGCAGCAGCTGAATGCAGATGGCGACGTCGTTTTGCAGTATCTGCAGCTGCCGGAAGTGAACCTGCCTACAGACAATGCCGGGACGGTTTTGCAGGTGATTCAGCGTCTTGGGCTGGATCTGTCTGCTAAAGCGATCTATCAGGGGCTTGCGACGGCTCAGCTGACAGGACGTATGCAACGTGTCGGGCGTTTTATGCTGGATGTGGCGCATAACCCCCATGCGGCAGAATATGTGGCAAAGCGTTTGCCTGCACCTTCCGGCAAACGGGTCGCGTTGCTGGGAATGCTGGATGATAAAGATATCGAATCTGTGCTGGATATTATGGCTCCGCACTTTGATGCCTGGTATCTGGCCCAGTTGGATGGCCCCCGGGCAACCGATGTGAAACGCATAGAATCACACCTGTCTGCCAAGGGATGTGATAACATGCGCAGCTTCGAGAATGTTTCCTCAGCCCTCGATGGTGTCTTAGAGGAAACTTGTGACCAGGATCTTGTCTTTGTTTTCGGTTCTTTTTTTACGGTAGCCGGTGTTTTGGCTGAGAAAGAGCGGCTAAGTGCCTGATATGTTAATATCCGGTTTAGTTATTACGAACGCAGATAGACAGGGTCGCCCTGAGCTAAGTGTGAAAGGATCATATCTGTGAAATATGGCTTAAAACACCGGATCATCGGTGCCATTATTTTGCTTTCCCTCGCGGTCATTTTCCTGCCGATTATGCTGGATGGTGGCGAGCGTCCCCAGCTGCCACAAACCACTACGCCCATTCCGGCACCCCCTCCTAAGCCTGAGATCCGGGTTCGTAAACCTGTGCCCGAAGAACGTCCTGATATTGTCAAAGAAGCGCCTCAGCGCGATCAGTGGCAGTCCGGTTTGACCGAACGTCATACACTGGCTGCGTGGACACTTCAGGCGGCAAGTTTCAAAGACGAAGCCAATGCGATGAAGTTACGGGATCGCATTCGTGCCAAGTCGATTCGCTCCTATGTGCGAGAGCGAGCTCCCTATTTTGTTGTATATGCGGGGCCTTTTGCCGATCCTAAAAAAGCTGATCAAGTTAAAGTGTCACTTAAAACCGACTTTGGTATCAACGTGCTGATGGTGAGCTATGATCCCATGGCAGATGTGCGCCAGTAGGTCAGAATGAAAGGCTTGCAACGTCAAGGATTAAGGCCTTAATACAAATAACAGGGCAAGTGAGCTGCCTGATAAATTAAGTAAGGAGTCGTTATGGTCTGGGTCGATTGGGCTATTATTACAATTCTGTTGCTTTCCGCTGCTTTTGGCCTTATGCGGGGTATGGTAAGAGAGCTGATTGCTCTGGGTACTTGGATTGCGGCGATCATGATCGCTCGAATGTTTGGTCCTCAGGTCAGTGAGATGCTGGCTCCTTATGTGGATAGCGAGACGATACGTGCCAGTATGGGCTTTGTCCTGACAGCTGTTGTGATTGTGATCCTCGGTTCCATGATTTCCAAGGTTGCCCGTAGCCTTGTTAATGCAACAGGGCTGGGTGGCTTTGACCGTATTCTGGGTTTTGTTTTTGGTGGTATTCGTGGCGTGGCTATTCTGGTGGTTCTGACGGCTGTTGTCAGTCTGACCTCAATGAAAGATGCCCCATGGTGGAGCCAGTCGCAGTTTATCCCTATGTTAGAAGATTTACGAGATCAGGCGGCAGGCCTGGTTGATAGTCAGATCAGTTAATTGTTTTGTTTGAAGTAGTCTAACCCCCAAGAGGTGATACTAGATGTGCGGAATCGTCGGCATTGTTGCCAATAGCAGTGTAAATCAGGCCATTTATGATGCCCTAACTGTCCTTCAACACCGTGGACAGGACGCTGCCGGTATGATGACTTGCCAGGATGGCCGGTTTTTTCTGCGTAAAAGTAATGGCCTGGTGCGCGATGTTTTTCGTACCCGTCATATGCAACGTCTGCATGGCAATATTGGTATTGGTCATGTGCGTTATCCGACCGCTGGTTCTTCCAGCGAGGCAGAATCTCAGCCGTTCTATGTAAACTCGCCATACGGTATCGCTCTGGCCCATAACGGTAACCTGACCAACTCCAAAGATCTGGCGGAAGAGTTGTTCAATACCGATCTGCGTCATATCAATACCACCTCAGATTCTGAAGTGCTGTTGAATGTTTTTGCTCATGAGCTGGGTAAACAGGGCCTGCAGCTGACACCGGAAGATATCTTTGACGCTGTCCGCCGCGTGCATCGTCGTTGCAGTGGCGGTTATGCTGCGATCGCTATGATCAGTGGCCTTGGCTTGGTAGCGTTCCGCGATCCTCTTGGGATTCGTCCTGCGGTATTTGGTAAGCGTGAAACCGAACAGGGCACCGAGTATATGGTGGCCTCTGAGAGTGTTGCGTTGGATGTACTGGGCTTTGAACTGGTGCGTGATATTGCACCGGGTGAGGCGATCTACATCAGCAAGCAGGGTGAGATCTTTACCCAGCAGTGTGCCGATAAGCCTAACCCACGCCCTTGTATTTTTGAGCATGTGTATCTGGCACGTCCTGACTCTATTATGGATGGCATTCACATCCATAAATCCCGTATGCGTATGGGGCAGAAACTGGCAGAAAAGATCAAGCGCGAACGCCCTGACCATGGCATTGATGTGGTTATCCCGATTCCGGATACCAGCCGTACCTCGGCTCTGGAACTGGCGCACCACCTGGGTGTGACCTTCCGTGAAGGTTTTATCAAAAACCGCTATATCGGCCGGACCTTCATCATGCCGGGTCAGACCGAGCGTAAGAAATCCGTACGTCAGAAGCTGAACGCGATTGATCTGGAATTTGAAGGTCGTAACGTGCTGCTGGTGGATGATTCCATCGTCCGTGGAACCACCTGTAAGCAGATCATTCAGATGGCCCGGGATGCCGGTGCTAAGAATGTTTACTTTGCTTCTGCGGCCCCTGCGGTACGCTTCCCGAACGTTTACGGTATTGATATGCCATCAGCGGAGGAGCTGATCGCTCACGGTCGTACCGATGACGAAGTGGGTCAGAAGATTGGTGCTGATTGGCTGATCTATCAGGATCTGGAAGATCTGGTCGAGTGCGGTAAAGAGGGTAACCCTGAGATTGAGGGCTTTGACTGTTCGGTATTTAACGGTGAATACGTAACCGGTGATATTGATCAGGCTTACCTTGATCGTATCGACGCAGAGCGTAACGATGATGCCAAACAGGATTCAAATCCTAAAGTCGATGTTGTAATTGATATGCACAATGACAGTACCGGCGACTAAGTCGGGCTTAAGAGGCAGCCGGTGGCATTAAAATTGTCATCGGTTGTCACTGCTGCGTTTTGAATGAAACCTCTCCATGCTTTGACCTCTTAGCCAGAGACTTTTACCTATTGTCCGTTTGCATAGCTTTGCAGCTATCTGTCGGGCTGCCAGAGCTAACAAAGAGCACCCTATGAACGATTTTGATATCAATGCCCATGAATGGGGGCTGGAAACCTTAGGCGTTCGTGCCGGTCAGACCCGCTCCGCTGAGGGCGAGCACAGCGAAGCGATCTACCCGACCTCCAGCTTTGTTTTCGGTTCAGCCGCTGAGGCTGCTGCCCGTTTTTCCGGTGAAGAGCCGGGTAATGTCTATTCCCGTTTCACCAACCCTACCGTGCGTATGTTTGAACAGCGTATTGCAGCACTGGAAGGTGGTGAGAAGGCTGTCGGTACGGCATCTGGTATGGCCGCGATCCTGAGTACCTGCATGGCTATGCTGGAAGCCGGCGATCACATTGTGGCATCGCGTAATATTTTTGGTTCCACTGTTAATCTGTTTGAAAAGTATATGAAGAAGTTTGGCGTCAGCATCAGCTACGTGGATCTTCAGAATTACGACGGTTGGGCCGAGGCAGCCCAGGAACGTACCAAACTGTACTTTCTGGAAACGCCGTCTAACCCATCCTGTGAGCTGGCGGATATTGCGAGAGTTGCCGAGATTGCTCACAGCAAAGGGGCAAAGTTGATCGTTGATAACTGCTTCTGTACACCCGCTCTGCAGCGTCCGTTGGCAATGGGTGCGGATATCGTGATCCACTCAGCGACCAAATATCTGGATGGTCAGGGACGTTGTGTCGGTGGTGTTGTGGTCGGTAATGCTGCAGATATGGAACAGGTTGTTGGTTTTGTACGTACCTGCGGCCCGAGCCTGAGTCCGTTTAATGCCTGGGTGTTCCTCAAAGGTCTGGAAACCCTGAATCTGCGGATGAAAGCCCATAGCGAGAATGCACTGGCATTGGCTGAGTGGCTGGAGCAGCAACCTCAGGTTGTTAAGGTGAACTATTCAGGACTTGTATCGCATCCCGATCATGAGCTGGCTAAAAAGCAACAATCAGCCTTTGGTGCTGTGTTGTCGATCGAAGTGCGTGGCGGTAAAGAGGGTGCCTGGACGGTCATCGATAGCACCGAGATGATGTCTATCACAGCGAACCTGGGTGATGTGAAAACGACGATTACTCATCCGGCCAGTACCACTCATGGACGTATCAGCCAGCAGGAACGCGATGATGCGGGAATTACTGATGGTATGCTGCGTATTGCTGTCGGCCTTGAAACACTGGATGATCTGAAAACGGATCTGGCTAGGGGATTGGCTAAAATCTGATCTGCCGTACTTCCTGCAGTAATGAAAAAGGCGCTTCTGATGAAGCGCCTTTTTTGGTTATCTGCTGTCAGGGAATCAGCGCAGATAAAACACAATGCGAACCTGACTGCGGAAAGCAACTTCACCCGGCTGGTAATCAGCTTGTGGCTGAGGAGCGGCATCAGCCATCATCATCACCTCTTTACGGGCAACCGGCATCGGACGGTCTGCGCCAGACTCTTCGATCATATAAGCCTTACCAACCTTCTGACCCAGTTGACGCGCCATGAGCTCTGCCTTTTCTTTGGCATTTTTCACCGCTTTGGCCAGAGAACGTTGCTGAAGTGCATCGGCCTGACTGTGTGAGAAGATAACCTGTGCCATAGAATCGACCTTGGCAGAAAACACCTCATCCAGTACATCAGGATAGATGCTCAGATCACGGATATGGAACTGCATGCTGCGGCTGACTTTGGTGCCGATCTGGACGCGTTTGTTGTTTTCCCAGCGATATTCCGGCTGAACACGCACCTGACCAGCTTCGATATCTTTGTCATCCAGATTAAATTTGCGGATGCTGCGTAACAGCTGCTCGCTGCGGCGTTCGACGTTATCACGGGCCTTGCTCAGGTGTGGGCTGACATTTTCCAGTGTCAGACTCAGGGTTACCTGGTCCGGCAGGGTGTACTCCACCCCTTCCGCCTGAACGATAATATGAGGTTGCTCCGGGGACTGGGCATAGGCCTGTAATGCCAGTGTCATCCACAGAAAACCGGCAAAAGCGATCAATTTATTTTTCACGGGTGTATCCTTTCGTTGTCGGAAGGCTGTGATCAGAAGCATGCTAAGAGTCTGATACAGCCGATAGCTTCTGGACAGAGGACTGCTGACAAAGTTCAGTGTCAGACTTCAGCATAACTTATCACAAAGCTGGCTGTGATTAGTTAACGCGTATTATGTAGTGAAGAGAGGCGGATGTGATTAGCTTTATTCTTGGTGGTGCCCGTTCCGGGAAGAGTGCTTTGGCGGAAAGAATAGCTTCTGATAGTGGTTTAGCAGTGCACTACCTGGCAACGGCACAGGTGTGGGATGATGAGATGGCTGATCGGGTTCAGCATCATCAGAGTAGCCGTCCTGCTGAATGGCCTACCACCGAAGCTCCCCTTGATATTATTCCTGTGATTCAGGCTCAAGCCTGTGATCAGAAGGGCTGCGTCCTGTTGGATTGCCTGACCCTCTGGATGACCAACCTGTTGCTGCTGGATGATGATCAGGCTCTGGCAGAACGCCAGCAGGCGTTCCTTGATTTTCTTCGTCAGGGTGTTGAGGGCCATCTGATTCTGGTCAGTAACGAAGTCGGGCAGGGCGTTGTACCCACCAACAAACTGGCCAGGCGCTTTGTCGATGAGTCCGGCCGACTGCATCAGAGAATCGCAGAGGTCGCGGATGAAGTCATCTTTGTTACGGCAGGTATTCCTCAGGTTTTAAAAGCAAGAAATACTGGTTGAAGTGACCCCTAATGATTGGATGATCAACATTTAGTGCTACTTTGGTATGAAGATGCATATTAGCGCCAATGGTCTCAGTGCTCCCTTCGCTAACTGGAAGCCACTTCTGCCAAGGCTCATGATGTGGGGTTGCTGACCTGTTTACACGGTGACGAAGAGTGAGTGTGAGGTGGTTCAGTGCAGGCTATCACGGTGTGCATAAGCGTGAGGAACATAAAAAAAGATCTAGGTTTATCGTCTAACGACCTAGTCAGCGCAAACAGAGGGATAAGGATGATCAGAGAGAAAAGTTCGAGCAGAAAAAGCCTTGATGGAACATCTGTTACGGTATGTAAAGCAGGTTTTGGGTTATAACAACGCTCGTTACAAGGGGATCATGAAAAAACGGTCAGAACCTATATGCTGTTGGTTTTTTCCAATTTGTTAATCACAGACAAGCTTCGCGCGTCATAGGGTTGGTGCGCCTGAAACTCGGTAAAACCGGGAAATCAGGCGAGAAACGGAGCCGAGTGGCTTGCGGAAATGAGTAAGAATACCTCTGCAGTTTGAACGTCTGCTGATAACGGCTGAAGCGGGTTAGCCACTAAGTGACACAGAGGTTCCTTAACAGATAGATTATAAGTTTTACTCTATGACCTTTTGTTATTTTTTCTAAAAACTTCTGTTAATAGAATTTCCTGTATGAGGCTCAAACTCTACTATTCCAATCAAATCTTGGCCAAATATAAGGTTACCCGTATTTTTATTGAGCCACATAGGACCATAGTTAAGAGAGTTAATTTTCATCGGGCCGCCCATACAAAGTGGGAACCAGCCCCAATCATACTTTGCACCACAACTCTTATGGGCAAGCAGATATTTATTCTTAGCAGGGTCATAAGCTGTAACGGTAACAGAGTTCATTTTCCCAGAAATCCAAAACACTTCACGCTTATCATCCCATACGACATGACGCCATGCCGGTGGCTTGGGGCCTTTTCGTGTTATCGCTTTTCGGTCACCGGTGTCAGGGTTAATTTCATAAAATGTCTTTTCACCTGAAGAGTGTGCATAAACTTTTCCATTATGGAAGGTGTAGCCCATCATGGTGCCACGCATATCGAACCCACGGCCTTTTTTAAGTCCATCATCACGCTGGCCGCTAAGTGTTAAGAAATCACACTTTTGTCCATCATTACTGATACGGGCAATACCAACACCGCCCATTTTTATATTGCTGAACCCAATCAGGAATGAACCATCTTTGGGGTCAACTGCGAAACCTTCCTGTGTGTACTGGACATACTTTTGGGTTTCCCTGCGGACTGTTTTTCGGCCTGAAGGACATTGTCCGTATTTACCATTGCGCCCTTCCCAAACCAAAGAACGGTTACCGGTTTCAGGGTCAATTTTGAATACTCGTGCGCCGCCGCCTGATTTTCCTTGCTCATAACCAAAGCCATACCAGAAGCCATCAGGGCCAGGTTTGATATCTTTAAGCTCAAAGAATGAAGGGCCCTCTGCAATCACCTTGTGACCATATTCATCCTGAGAATCACCGCTGATAAAGCGGCGTGACCAGTCGTCCATATTATAAGCAACAACTAAACCTTTAGATTCTTTACCGGCATCCCACTGCACGGATGCGATGAGTTCATTGTTATCATAGTCAATAAAGCCACCAGTAATTTGCGAGTTATAGAAGTTCGCAAATGAAGGCCCTTCACCAATGTTTACCCCCATATTTCTGGCAACTTCTGTGGGGCGCTGACAAACATGGATACCGCCGGTGTTACTCCGATTTGTACCGCAACGGCAGTCTGCAGGTAGGGATGTTTTATGCTCTATCTGATGGGTTAGCGGACAGCTCCTATCGGCGTAAGGGCTATTAGGGTCTGTAAGGGATATTTCTTCGGAGAATGCAGGCCCCGACAATATAATAAGTACTGCGGGTAGTAGCATTTTTTTGATTATCATGTGAGAGTCCATTTGATCATGAAGTTATTAAGTCTGCTCTTCTGGCAATGACGGATTATATCTATATGTGCATTTTATTTTTGCTGATTGAGTCACAAATTAATTGATTTCATGATGATCTATTTATTGGTATCTGACGTTATATCATCTGATATTATTTAATTTTTAATAAGGGATTTCCGAAAATGAGAATACTGTTGTCTCTAAAAGCTTTATTCGTATTGAGCACCCTTGTTCTGTTTGCCTGTACCGGTGTGCCGGAAAAGGTCACCCCGGTATCCGGTTTTGAACTGGATCGTTATCTGGGCAAGTGGTACGAGATTGCCCGTTTGGATCACTCTTTTGAGCGTGGCCTGAGCCATATCAGCGCTAACTATTCACTTCGGGATGATGGCGGAGTCCGAGTGATTAATCAGGGCTTTAGCGCTGAAGAGGGAGAGTGGCAGCAGGCTGAGGGCAAGGCTTACTTTGTTGAATCAGCGGATCAGGGTTATCTGAAAGTCTCTTTCTTTGGTCCCTTCTACGGCTCCTACATCGTGTTTGAATTGGATCAGGAAAACTACCAGTATGCCTTTATCTCAGGGCCAGACACCGACTATCTCTGGTTGTTATCACGAACGCCAGAAGTATCTGATGCGTTGAAACAGCGCTTTATTGCCGAGGCGGCCAAACGGGGATTTGCTACCGACGAACTGATCTTTCCGGATCAGAAAGCTGCCAGTAAACCTGGCGGTGAGCCTGAGGCGCTTTAGGACTAAGGGGACTCGGTATGAGCTACACCACGCCAAAGAATCAGATCAACCCCAAAAAGTTGCTGCACAGTAAATGGACAGCGGTAGAGCCCATGGATCGGGAAAAGCACTTTCTGGTGACGGAAGTGGAGTTCGATGAGGAGGGCATTGTGATCCGTTGCGAACTGGAAGCGGTGATCTCTCATAACCTTTACCCAATCAACTGGCGGGATCTGAAAGATGCCAGCCGATGGAAGCAGGGCTGGAAATAGCCTGCGATCATCTGAGGGAGACAGCGACCTACCCATTTTCCTCTTTGCGTAAGCCCATAGAGGTTTTCTGCCTTGGGCGTTAATCGATCAGGTATGTATTCTGCAAAAAAACACAATTTTAGTATCTTCTTATTTAGCTGGGGTTTTTCTTCGTGTAAACTCTTATGACTTAAAAGAATATTCTTATACTAATTTGTTTTGTGTTGTCCGGTTTTCATAACTGCCAACATACTGCAGGAGTGAACTGATGAAAAAATCCCTCACAATTTCGGCAATGGTTGTGGCTTTAAGCAGCCCTCTGATGGCTCAGGCCGAAACTCAAAGCCCTGAACAGCTTAAAGCTGAAGCCAAAACCGTGATTCAGTCGCTAGCAAAAAACCTCATGGGCGAACTGAAAAGCGCTGCGAATGAAGGCGGCTTGCCTGCAGCGATTGAAGTTTGTAATACCAAGGCGCTGCCTCTGACGGATGATATTTCCGGAATGAAGGGATGGCAGATCAGCCGTACCAGTCTTCGGTTGCGTAATCCGCAGAATGCTCCGGATGCCTGGGAGCGAAAAGTGCTGGAACAGTTTGCGACACAGGCTGAGCAGGGCGCAGACCTTAAAAAACTGGCTTATGCGGAAGTGATAACCGCTGATAATGGCGAGAAAACTATGCGTCTGATGAAAGCGATTCCTGTAGCAGAACAGTGCCTGGCCTGTCACGGCAGTAATCTTAAGCCAGAAGTCAGCGCACGCCTGAATGAGCTCTACCCTCACGACAACGCCACTGGCTTTCAGGCGGGTGATCTCCGCGGTGCCTTCTCTCTGGAAAAACAGCTTTAAATACAGCGTCATATCCAGCAAGCAGATGCCGCTTGTTGATGATAAAGCTGATTGAGAATAAAGACCGGTTCAGAGCCGGTCTTTTTTATTGGCCGATCTTTCTTCCTGCAACTGATTTTTACTGCTGGCGACGACTGGCAAAGTAGCTGGCCAGCAGAATCAGACCACCCCCAAGCAGCTGTATGCCGCTCAGACTTTCACCCAGCCAGATAATGGCAAAGAGGGCACCAAAGGCGGGTTCCGATCCGGTCAGCAAAGCGACCCGTGATGAACTGGTGTGGCGTACACCGTAGTTCTGAGCAAACAGAGCAAACAGCGTACAGAAAAAGGCCAGATAGAATGCGGCCAGCCAGAACCCTACCGACTGAGGCAGTAGCTGGGCTACCGGATAATCGCTGAAGGCAAAGATAATCAACGCACCCACCGCCACCACATTGGACTGAATGCTGGTGGTACTGATCGCCGACAGGGTGCTGTTTTTCGACAGACGTTCCGTGGTTACCACCATAATCGCCCGCAACAGAGCGGCCAGAAGAATCAGCTGATCACCGAGGTTTAAGCTGAACCCGCTATCGACGGTTGCCGCCTGCTCGGTTTGGGTCAACAGATAGACCCCAAAGAGAGACAGTAACGCACACCCCAGAATCAGAGGTTCAGGGCGTTGGCGCTTTACGATGGCCTCAACAAAAGGCGTCATCAGCACACAGAGGCTGATCAGAAAGGCTGCTCGTGAGGCACTGGTATGGAAGATGCCGTAGGTCTCTGCCAGAAAGATCGCCAGCAGAATAGCCCCGGTGGGCAGTGCCCGATAGAAATCTCCGGTTTTGCCCTGTCGCATCTCCCGCAGAAACAGCGGCAGCAGCATCACGGAGGTCAGGCAAAAGCGGATCGCGATAAAGGCCAGCGCGCTGGTAAACAGCAGGGCTTCCTTGGTAACACCATAGCTGGTGCCCCAGAAAAACGCCACCAGCAGCAGTGACAGTTCCGGAACCGGCAGACGGTTTTGAAGGTGTACAAGGTTTTGCCGGTTCAGTGGCAGACCAAAAAGTGAACGGGTGCTTTCAGTTTGCATAACGAGCCTGTTAAAGATGCATGCTGAGGCCTTTAGGCCCACAGCGGGGTATTCCTGTCCTTGCAATCAGACGTGATAAACAGCGCTGTTTGTTTATGGATGAGCATGCTAACTTCAAACCGGTAGTGTGATAATCGTGCTTTAACTCATAAGACTTGTGATTCATGGACACAAATAAACTGATTCCTCTGTTGCCGGATATGGCGGCCTATGTGGCGGTGGTGGAAACCGGCAGCTTTACCCGTGCCGCTGAAAAACTGGGTATTACTCCCTCCGGTGTCAGCCGTCAGGTCTCCCGTCTGGAGACTGCCCTGTCCGCCGTATTGATTGAACGCACCACCCGCAGACAAACTACCACTCAGCTGGGGCAGGAGGTGTACGAGCAGTGCCGCAATATGCTCGACAGTGCCCGTGAAGCGGTCTCCGCCACAGAAAGCGAGGCTACCGAGGTACGTGGGCGCTTACGCATCGCGGCTCCTAAGGCTTTTGCCCGCCAGGTGCTGGAGCCGCATCTGCGCCGGTTTATGCAGCAGCATCCGGCGATCTCCCTGCATGTGCAGGTGACGGATCAGCGGCTTGATCCTGGTTATCACGATGTGGATATCGTTTTTGTGGTGGCGGCAGAGCCCCATGAACATCTGGTGAGTAAGGGCATCGGGCAAGTGCGCTCGATACTGTGCGCCAGCCCCGATTATCTGCAGAACCGTGGAGAGCCACAGCAACCGGCCGATCTTATGGCTCACGACTGTATTCCCCTTGGCTTGTTTGAGCGGGATAACCATTGGCTGCTGACTCAGGGCGAGCGCAAAGAAAAGATCAGCGTTGATGGCCGCTATCTGAATAATCATTCCGAGATGCGTTTACTGGCCGTTAAAGACGGGCTGGGAATCGGCATCTTCCCGGACTTTGTGGTGAGAAAAGCACTGACGGAAGGTGAGGTCGTACAGGTACTGCCGGAGTGGAAACTGCACAGTGATTTTCAGGGCGGGGTTTATATGCAGTATCTGCCGATGCGCTTTATGCCGGGCAAAATGCGCGCCTTTATCGACTTTATTGCAGACGTTAGGCTGCTGGAGTAAGTTCATACCGCAAGTTGTTTTATCGAATGGGTTGCCAATCGAATAATTATGCCCTTTGACTTGGTTTACCTATTTGATTCATAACAGGCACCGTGCGTCTACGATCATTGAGTACACGGGTAGACTCACTTTCAGAGACAAGCGTCCTTTCTAAAATAAAAAGGAAACCCGAGATGACACAACATTCAGGCTCCTGCCTATGTGGCACAGTAAAGTATCAGTTGGACGGTGATTTTCAGAGCTTTTTTCTCTGCCACTGCAGCTATTGTCAGAAGGGCACGGGCAGTGCTCATACCGCTAACCTGTTCAGTCAGAATGCCAGACTGACCTGGTTGCAGGGAGAGGATAAGGTGACGTTTTATAATTTGCCGGAAACCCGTCATGGGCGGAGTTTCTGCAGTACCTGTGGCTCACCTGTGCCCACCAGTCTTGGCGATGGCAAACTGGTGATGGTGCCTGCGGGCAGCATGGACACACCGGTAAGCATTAAGCCAACCGCGCACCTGTTTATCGCCAGCAAGGCTGATTGGGAACAGGATCTGGATCAGGTGCATCAATTTCAGGGATTCCCGGAATAGTTTTTTACACGGCTTCTCTGGAGGGAGCCCATCATGAGTAAGATCAGTCTGAAATCCCCTGAAGAGATGGCGCTGATGCGTGAATCCGGCCGCCTTTTGGCTAAGGTATTTGCCTACCTGGATACCCAGGTAAAAGAGGGCGTCACCACCTTGCAGATTAACGATTGGGTGGAGCGCTATATCGTCGATGAACTTAGGGCCCGCCCTGCCAGCAAGGGCCAGTATGGTTATCAGTACTCCCTGAATACCTCGGTGAATGAGGTCGTCTGTCACGGTGTTCCATCGGATCAGAAGGTGCTGAAATCCGGTGATATCGTTAACGTCGATATTACCCTGGAGAAAGGCGGTTTCATTGCCGATTCCAGCAAGGTGTTCTGTATTGGGGTTGTGACGCCACTGGCGAAAAAACTGGTGGATAAAACCTACGAAGCGATGTGGCAGGGCATTAAACAGGTTAAGCCCGGTGCAACCCTGGGGGATGTAGGCAGCGCCATTGAGCGTTTTGCTAAAGCTAATGGTTACTCGGTTGTACGCGATTATTGCGGCCACGGTATTGGCCGCGAAATGCATGAAGAACCGGAAGTGCTGCACTACGGTACGCCGGGTAGAGGCCTGACGCTGAAAGAGGGTATGACCTTTACCATCGAGCCTATGATCAATCAGGGCAAAGCCAAAATTAAAACCAAGCGGGATGGCTGGACCGTGGTCACGGCAGATAAAAAACTCTCTGCCCAGTGGGAGCACACCATTGCTGTCACAGCAGAGGGTTACGAAGTACTTACACTGCGGGATGAGGAAAATCTGTCAAACTAATCTGCTATCAGAATTTTTACTGAGCAAAAATCTAACTCACTCAGTAAGATAGCTCTCTTTTTTATTTGTCGCAGGATCAGAAAGGGAGCCTGTTCTATGAAACCGGAAACGATGAAAATAGCCATTTATTGTGGTTCTGCCAGTGGAAATAAGCCGGAATATCTGGCCGCTGCTAAGCAATTGGGTCATTACTTTGCAGAACAGGGGATCGATCTGGTCTACGGCGGAGGTAAGGTCGGTCTGATGGGCACTATCGCTGATGCCGTGCTGGAAGCGGGAGGACAGGTTTTTGGTTTTATCCCTAAGGCTCTTGAAGATAAAGAGATCGCTCATACGGGCCTGACCGAACTCACCGTTGTACCCGACATGCACATCCGAAAAGCCGCCATGGCCGATATGGCTGATGCCTTTGTTGCTATGCCGGGCGGCGTGGGAACCTTTGAAGAGATCTTTGAAGCCTGGACCTGGGCGCAACTGGGATATCACACCAAACCCTGTGCCTTCTACAACGTGGCAGGCTTTTACGACCCACTGTTTGCCATGGTCGATTCTGTTGCGGAATCCGGCTTTATGAAGCCGGAATATATCGACATGCTGATCAAAACCGACCAGCCGGAAGATCTGCTTGAGCAGATTCGCAGTTATCAGCCCCCGAAGAAAAAGTGGACCTGAAGAATGGCACTTAGCGTCTGAACCTAAAATTCAGAGGCTTTTTATTTAGTGGTGTCTATTAGGTAATTGCTAAAGACTTATTTTGGTCTTTAAGGTCTGGTAACGACTACTAAGGCCTGATGCATACCTGCTAGGGTTATCCTGACTGGGGAAACTGAGCGACCACATAAAGCTATTAGCTGCGACTTTGCTCACCGATTCGCCGTCAGAAACACCCATCAGCTCAAGCTGTAAGGCTCGTACTTCGGACAGATCAAGCACAGGGTAATCACCGGTCGGTTTCGAGTAAATTCGTGTTCCGTGCAGATCGGTATCATCATCGAAGCCAGACGCAAAGTGCTTACCGTAATGGTTCATAAAACCACCGCCACCGACAATCAGCATGATTTGATGATCGCCATGATCCCAGCCGTTTGAATCGTTATAACGGTAGTTACGGCCAAAATCTCCTCGAAGTATAATCACAATCGGCAACCCGGATTGGTCAATCATCTCAGATGCCGTGTGAACGCCCCTCAGAAGGTTTTTCATACGGGAGGTATACTGATCATCAGCATTGGAGTGCATATCCCATCCGCTATAGGGCATGGAGATATAGTGCGTTTTGTTTTGACTCCGAATCAGCGCCACTGCGGCTCGTAACTGATTACCTATATCGTTATCACGATAAAAGCGGTTGTCTTGATTTGTTTCGTAGTTGTTCTTTATAGCTCGTGCCAGATCCAATTGTTCGCCAGCTGATGAGAATTCTGAGTGAACTTCGCTTTTTTGCTGTTTATAGAGATTAATAAGTGAATTGTAATCATCATCTTGGATTTCATAGGGCCAGCCGGTTCTGGTAAACACGTTTTGTAATCCCTGATCAAATGGGAAATAGCCTTGCGTTCTTCCTGCAAAGGCTTTCCCCCCATCTCCTGTTGCGGCTAGTGAAATGGTGTCAGGGATATCTGTAGCTTGACCTAATGTGCCATAGCTCTGGGAAAAGCCGTGGGCTTTGGAGGAATGCAGGGGGACGACAGATAATTGAGTCAGTCGGTTTTTAGTTAGTAGGTCTTCCAGTACATCGCCTCCGGATTCCTCCCAAAAACCATTGGTTGTTGCAGTCTTATTATTTGAATTAAAACCAGGCGTTTCTGCCGCTTGCAGCATAGCAAGTTCAGAAACCGCAGAGCTTGCTCCACCATACAGAAAAACTTCAATCACAGAGTAAGTGTTACTGGCAGCAAGAACTTTGCTTGAAAAACTGGCAGGCAACATGCCTGCAGCTATTATTCCTGTGGCACCTTTAAGGAAATTTCTTCTGCTGATCTCCATTAATTTCACCTGTTATTGAAAGTTATAGTGTGAGTAATTCATAACAACGATTTGGATAGCCAACAGAATCAAAGATTTTCCTTTTCTGCCTGAATCATTGAGGTAGGTGACAAAACTCGCATCATATTGAATATTTTCAATGCCCCAAATTTTATGATGGACTTCTGTTAATAGCTCAGAGGGTTTTTCGACATATTGGTATAGCGTTAAGAACACACTTTGAGAGATTCCCCAGCTGTAATTATTGCCTGTGTCCGACATCTCTTTGGGGATGCGGGAATCCATGAAAGCAGACATTAGGGCCGTATTAAGAGTGTTCCAGTCAGGTGTGCTGCGTTCCAGCTTTGAGAACAGAGGGGGTGAGCCAATTTGTTCGGTGATTTTTGTAAGTTCTCTTATGTCATTTCTTCTAAGGTGGCTGTTGAGTGCTTTCAATGCCGGTAAAATAATTTCTTCCGGATACTTGGAACGTTTTATTTGCTTTACGGAAGGATGGGTCAGCGCCTCAATATAGATGTCTCTGAATGTCGATAACCCTTTACTACTGATTGACCTAATTACGTCATCAGCTTCATAGCCGTACAGACCTTTAACAATATGTTTGTATATGTGAGGCATAAACTGGTCGTGATTCACTACATAGCTGTATAGCTGATAGGGAGTTGTCAGCTGAGTATCGTTAATAGCTTGGGCCTCTGAGTTACGGTTAAAACTATCGATTTCAAGGGTACCCTGATCTTCATTAAAGCTATAGTTCTGGAGAATCTTGGCCACAATGGGTACCACCTCATCACGAAAATCACCAAGGTAAATCTCAAATACCTCGCGACCATTATCTTCCGGGCTGCGGAAACGAGCCCAGAATATATCGGCCATAAAGTAATCCAGCATGATGCTTCTGACGGAAAGGTTTTGCTCTACCGACGTTCGAATTTTTTCAATATGTGTGTTAGTACGGGCGGAAGAGACGGTATCTAATTCATCCCCCATAGCCAGCACGAAAGTGTTCAGTAGTTGGTATGTGACCCAAAGATCAAAGTATTGCTTTGAGAACTCAGTGCCGTCTGACCGTGCATTAAACAGGAGGTGAAAGAGGATATTCTGTTCTGGCCGGTTACTATCGATGTAATAGCGTTGTTTTTCATAGGTAAGGTCGTTAAAGCCTACAACGCTTTTCTGAGATTGACGTTCAAGATCATAGATGTCCATATCAGCTGGCAAATATAGCATCTGCCTCGCCTTGACATCTAAAGACGAAGTACTGCCGTCACTACCGCCGCAGGCCTGTAACAAACTTGTCCCAGCAATGACCCCCAGTGCTGTAGCTAACTCTTTCATCGCATCACCTAGTCTATGGTTGTTTCATAAGATATTTAACTCTAATGCTGTTTTTTCGGCTTCACTAGTTTTGTTTAATTTTTGTTATGGAGCGATTCAGATGATACTTATGACTTGGCAGGCCAACTTTTTTTATCAATCATTCGCAGATAGCGGCGGTACTGAACGGAGGAGATGTAATTGGACTGGCGCATCCCCTGCAGTATTCTCTGGTATTTACGCTTCAGTGATGGTGTGACATTTCGGTTTTGGTAAAGGGTATAGTGATAGCGGCGGGGGCTTGGCAGCATGAGTGCCAGCCAGGCACCTTCTGCAGCGTTTATCTCAGCCGGTTTTTTGTCGAAGTAATAACGGGCTGCATCGCGCACACCGTAAAGATCCGGGCCAAACTCTGCCATGTTGAGATACAGCTCAATAATCTCGTTTTTACTGAAATGGCGTTCCAGATCCCGGGTAATCACCGCTTCCTGCAGCTTACGGAAGTAACTTTGAGTCTGATTCAGAAACAGGTTTTTAACCGTTTGCTGGCTTAGGGTGCTGCCGCCAAACCGGGTTTCCCCTTTCTTGATATTCGCCACCATGGCATCCAGTAACGCGTTGTAGTCGATACCCTGATGCTCATAAAAACGGGCATCTTCCGCCATGACTACGGCATAAAGCAGATCCCGGTTTACGTACTTCAGCTCAACCCAGTGATGTTTGTTTTTGCTTTTCTCCAGCTTCTTCTCCAGGCGGGTTTCGGCCTGTTGACGCAGCTGACTAAAACTCATCTGCTCCACATCCGGGAGATTGCTGAAAAACAGCAAGAGCCCGCCTGTGATCAGGATGATAACCGAGAGAAACATCCAGCCGAGGAAGTAAACCAGCCGGTTCAGATGGCGCATCGGCCAGGCGATAAAAGGGTTGAGCCAGAGTTTGATTTTATCCAGTCGGGTAGGGGCTTTTTTCTTGCGTGCCACCATGCAGGCTTCCTCGGCAATCCGGTTCCATGAGTATCCGGTTTGAGAGAGTATCAGACTTTCTGACAAAAACCGGAGTAAGAACAAGGGATTATTACATAAATGCAACTAGGACAACGTATCGTAACGGTTTTATTCCAAACGGTAGTTTGAAAGCAGGTTTAGCAGTGTTGTAATGCGACAGCAACACTATCTTCTTGAGGGAAAGAGATGAAAAAAATAATAACGATAGGCTGTGTCGTCTACCTCTTTCTGATTGCTGCGATTTATATCAGTACCCTTGCCCGTGAAGATTTTTCTGCGGATTACGCTGTCGTTTACGGTAATACGGTGCATGAAAATGGTGAGCCTTCTGTACAGCTGAAAGCCCGTATGGCGGCGGCCCTTAAGCTTTATCACAGTGACAGAGTAGAGAAGATCATCGTCAGTGGTGGTTTAGGGAAAGAGGGGCATGATGAAGCCCGGGTAATGGCTCGCTACATGATCGATCAGGGGGTGGTTCCGGTTGATGTTCTTGTTGATAGTCAGGGTTACAACTCTCATGCGACATCGGTTAATGCTGCGAAATTAGTGGGTGTTGATGCCTCTGTGGTGGCGGTTTCGCAGCACTATCATATTGCCCGCACCCGGCTCTCATTGCGCCATGCGGGATTTGGTGAGGTCTATGGCTATTATCCGGAGTATTACAGTTGGAAGGATATTTTCTCGGTGAGTCGTGAAATTCCGGCATTGATGAAATACTGGCTGTTTGATCTGTGAGCCCTGTCGAACAATCTGGTTGGTGTTCTGATGGCGTGCTAGAATCGCTATCTCCCTGAAACTTCTACGAACTGATCTCTTATCTTGAAGCCTGCGAACGATACTGACAGCCAACTTTTTGCCCCCGTTCTGGTGATGGACTCTGGCGTGGGTGGCCTCTCTATTGCGGATCATATCCGTAAGACTTGTCCGGATACGCCCTTGTTTTATCTGGCGGACAACGATGCTTTCCCCTATGGGGATAAAGATGAAAGTTGGCTGGTAGAACGTGTAGTTCATTTAGCTGAAGCACTGGTGAATGAGTACCCGATCCAGTTATTGGTTTTGGGCTGTAACACTGCCAGCACCGTGGTTCTGCCGGCGTTGAGAGGCGCCCTTGATATTCCTGTTGTTGGTGTGGTTCCGGCGATTAAACCCGCTGCAGCTTTAAGCGAAAGTGGACATTTTGGTCTTCTGGCAACACCGGGAACGGTGAGTCGCAGCTATACCAATCAGCTGATCTCTGACCATGCTCCCGGTTGCGAAGTAACCCGCGTGGGATCGACAGAGGTCGTTCGGCTTGCAGAAGAGAAGCTGGAAGGTAAGCGTGTTGACCTGAATCGGTTGCAGCAGGCTGTTGCGCCTCTGTTTGAAACGGAATCACTGGATACCGTGGTTCTAGGCTGCACCCACTTTCCGCTGTTACTGGATGAGTTAAAACAGATTCAGCCAAGAGCGATTCGCTGGGTCGATTCCGGGGCGGCCATCGCCCGAAGAGTTGCCATGCTGCTGAGCCAGAATAAAGACGATCTTCTACCGTCCGGGACTCCGTTTCCCACTGAGAGTAATATTGTTTTTCTGACCCGTAGCGTAGGGGCGGACAGCGCTTTGATGCGATCCTTCAACCGAAGTGGTTTTGATAAGCTCAGGATTATAACTCCCGATTTTTGAGGGGCCTCATGAGTTTTAAAAGGGATTTTTATGCTCGTTATCTCTTCTTTATTTGCTTTTTTATCCTTGATATCAGCCCTGCTTTTCTTAATCGGTATAAGGGTTTTGATTGATGACTAACGACCTTCTCGATGAGTGGCAACCTTATCTGACCGCCCGGAAAAGTGGTATCAAGAAGCACTGGAAGGCACTTTTGAATGAAAGGGTTGCCTCAATAGATCAACTGAGTACTGATGAACGGGCGTCTTATCTGGATCGCCTGTGTTCCGCTGTTTTTGATGACCAGCAGGCTATTCCAATTGAGCACCCTGTAATCTGGCGTCATATTCTGACCCGGTGGCAGGAGCGTCTGGCCCAGAACCCTGAGCATGAACAGACGCTTTTATGGCTGGTTAAAGCGATGGGGTTTAATGGTACCTACAAAATTTTGCAGGTCGATCCTGATGACATTCTGAAAGGGATTTTGCAGCGAAATCCCAGTCAAAATGAAGCGCAGCGGATGCTGTTAAAAAGCCATCTGGATTCATTGGATTTTGCACTGCATGAGTTACCTCATGGACTTCTGATTCGGGCTGATATTTGCAGACAGCTGGTCGCTGAATGCGAACAGTTAATTCAAGCTAATCCCGACTTAGCGGAATGCAAAACCCGCTTTAACCTCGATTTAAATGACTATCGGTCGACTCTGAATGAGTGGCTGAATTCTGAGCAATACAAGGAAGACGATAATGGATCTGGACTCTATTATGAGTAAAGAAAAGTCCGCTGCAGATATCCTTCAACATCACCGTGAAACAAACCCCCTTCTGATTACAGATCTGAGTCGTTGTGATGAGGACTGCTCTGCCTGAGTGATGACATCGGCTGCTCAGTCCGGCCTGTATTGAAAAGTCACTGAACGATCAGTGACTTTCTTTTTAGTTACAAATTACTACCTGCATCATTTTGTCCTGCCTTATGTATCCTTATGGGGTGCATGGTTATTTCTTCTGGATTATCTCTGCCTTTCTGTTGTTCTGACGGTGTTTTCAGGAGTCCTTTTTTTTTGGTTTGTGCATCATTTTTGAATGACTTCAGACTTATATAAAGAGACGACATTCCCAAGAAACTCCTGTTATTGGCCTTTTATCAGACGCCCCACCTGAGTGGACAGTAACCCGCTTTCATAAGGTGCTTTGATGAATTCAGGACTCCTACGCCCGGACGTTTTCGGTTGCCGGGCCAACAGAAAAGGAATTTCACAACCATGCTGAACTATTTTCAGAACAAATCATTGGCGGCTCAATTATCTCTGGTGATCGCGGTATTGATGATTCTTGCCAATACCCTGATGACAGGTATTCTCACAGACCAGTCCCGCGAGAACCTTGAGGCGGAAGCTGAGGACGCTCTGACGCAGCAGAGTGAATTGGTTTCCGATATGTTGGAATTTTACTTTCAGGATAGCTTTCTGAATGCTCAGCGTCTGTCGGATATATTTTTTAATATGTTCCCTCAGGGCGTTAGCCTGAGTGATCAGGAGACGCAGGTTGCCAGCTATCGCACTCGGGCACTGACGGATGAATCCGGGGTAATCAATGGCGACTTTACTAAGCCCGACCAGTTCACCCGCATGACCGGTGGTACCGCGACGGTTTTTGCCCGTCACGGGGATGACTTTCTTCGGATCAGTACCTCTCTGAAAAAACAAAATGGCGAACGGGCATTCGGTACCTTGTTAGGGACCGGTCATCCGGGATACAAAAAACTGATGGCGGGTAAAACCTTCCATGGGGTGGCGCATCTTTTTGGTCGTGATTACATGACCATTTACCGACCGGTTCAGGAATCCGGTCAGACAGTTGCTGTACTCTATATCGGATTTGATCTCACCAACGGACTGGCTGAACTGAAAAAAACACTGGCTAAAGTCCGTGTCGGTGAAACCGGTTATGCCACGATTGTTGCCGGTGCCGGAAGTAAAGTACCGGGCAAGGTGTTGATGCATCCGAAGCTTGAAGGCAGCAATATCCTGGATATTAAAGCAGCCGACGGCAGCTCTCCTTTTACTGCGCTAATGCGGAATGACAAAGGCGTGCTGCGTTACGATTATCAGGATGGCGATCAGCCCTTGCATGAAAAGCTTGCGGCTTACAGTGCTGTTGATGGCTGGGGCTGGGTGGTTATGTTGGGGAGTTACAGCAAAGAGTTTGCTGCTACCAGCATTCTGTTGCGCAATACTATGATGTTACTGATGCTGGTCTCAACTCTGATCATTATTCTGGTTTGCGGCGTCATGTTGTACCGCCGTTTGGCTCCTCTGCGCCGTGTCACTCAGGATCTGGTGACCATTGGACAAGGTGAGCTGCACATTCAGCCGACCTATATCGATATTGATGCCGACTGTAATAACGAAACCCGCCTGTTACGCAAGGCAACTTATGATATGCATGCCGGACTGAAAGATCTGGTTGTTCAGCTGAGTCAGGCATCTGATGCACTAAAAGGCAGTGTTAGGCAGGTGCAGGATGCCAGTGCCAGCACTGAGAATGCGGTTGATCAGCAATCCCTTGAAATTCAGCAGGTCGTGTCAGCGATGGAAGAGATGTCAGCCACCACTGCAGATGTTGCCGAGAATGCCAGAGATGCAGCGGATACTACGTCTCAGGGGCAGGATAAGGCATCCGGAGGACACGATGCTTCCAGCATGATCAACGACAGTATCGAAACTCTGGTCGTCGAGATGGAGCGGGCTTCTGCGCTGATTCAGGAAGTGTCTCAGGAGAGCAATAATATCAGCGCCTTTATGACCACGATTAGTGAAGTGGCTGAGCAGACAAATCTTCTGGCATTGAATGCGGCTATTGAGGCTGCCCGAGCCGGTGAATCCGGTCGTGGATTTGCAGTTGTTGCCGATGAGGTGCGTACTCTGGCAAGCAGAACCCAGGGAGCAACTTCCGAGATTACCCTGTTGGTTGAGCGACTGCAGAGTAAGATCGATGAGGCAGTTCAGGCGATCGGCAGTGGTAATGAGATCTCCCGTGAAAGTCGTCAGCGTACCGGAGAGGCCCGTGGCGCACTGGAAGAGATCAGTCGCTATATGACGCATATCGCCGATATGGGGAACAATATCGCGGCGGCAGCGGAACAGCAGGCTGCAGTGGCTGAAACGGTGACCCAAAGTCTGCACAGTATCCATCAGCTTTCGGGACATACCCGAGGTCAGAGTGATGCCTGTGTTGCGGCCAGTGAAGATCTGCAAAAAGTTGCTGGTGATATTGGGCAGAAACTGTCGCGTTTCCGGCTCTGAGTGGCCGATTTAAGCCTTGGTGTCCGGTCGGCAAGGATGCATCAGGGCTTAGTTCTTTTCTCCTGGGGGGTTATTGCGCCCGGGAGATCAGCCCACTTTCAGCTTAAAGCACTCATTCAATAGCCACTGCCCCCCTTTGCCTAAAGATTTGTGTCGGCTCCAGACCACATCAACCCCCTGTAACGAAGCATCCTGCTGGTACGTGCGTTTCAGAGCAACCAGTGAGCCCTGTTCCAACTGCTCTTTAACGATAGCTTCATGAAGCGATGCCCAGCCTAATCCCGCAGATAGCACTTCGGCAATCACAAAGGGACTTTCGGCATACCAGACCTTGGGGCTGAGAATCTGCTCTTCATGGCTTTTATCCTCAAGATCCAGACTACGGGGCACCAATTGCCGGTAGCGTCTCAGGTCACTGTGGCTGACCTGTTTCAGCTGTGCCAGGGGATGGTTTTTACTGCAGACCGGAATCTTTCGTGAGTGACCGATTCCCCGAAACATAAAACCTTTGGGATAGTGCTCCTGCTCCATCATCAGCCCCAGATCCGCTCGCCCAGACCGAAGCAGACTGGCTACATCGCTGGTGCCGGGGTCGAGCAGTTCCAGCTCGATATGGGGAAATTTCTCTTCAAAAATCACCAGAAGCTCCACCAGAGGTTGAGCAGAAACATTCTGCTCAATAGCAAGACACAGATGGCTTTCCTCACCGGCATTCAGCGCCATGGCATGGCTCATAAAGTCGTGGTGACTTTCCATAATGGCATAGGCCGAGCGCAGTAGCGTTTCGCCTTCTTCCGTCAGCACCGGGCTGCGTTTACTGCGATCGAAAAGCTCGACACCCGTCTCGATTTCAAGATTGATAATGGCATTACTCACTGCCGATTGCGCTTTTTTCAGTCGGCGGGAGGCGGCTGAAAAAGAGCCGGTTTCTGCTGCGGCTATAAAAGCGTTGAGTTGATCGGGGTGCGGCATAGGTACTCCGGAGAAATCTTGTGAAGGCTATCTTAGTATCTATCTTTAAAACAGATAGATACTAACTTTGTTTTATCATAATAATCCATAGAATGCCCCTCCATTGAGAGCATCTTCTACAGGGCTATAAAGCGTTAGCCGGGGTGCTTTCTGATACGATTAATGAAGAAGCGGTAATTCGCTATCAGGTTTTGATCTGTCTTGTCACTGAACAGGCAGAGGGATGGAGGGTAAGTCGATGGCTGATAAAAAAATTGTGATTCGTTCAGGACTGGACAGAGTACGTTATGTGTTGGTTTTTGAAGCCGTACTGCTTTTATTTTTGGCTCCGGCTATCGCGTTTGTGTTTGATAAAGAGACCTCAGACACGGCAGCACTGACGCTGATTCTGGCGGCTAAAGCGATGATCATCAACATGATCTATAACTACTTCTTCGATAAGTTTGATGCCAAGCGTGGTGTCATCCCCACCGAGCGTACCGGAGGTCAGCGTGTGATGCATGCCATCGGCCTAGAAGTGGCGCTTACGGCAACCTCTCTGCCGGTTGTGACCTGGTGGTTGGAAATTGCGATTTGGCAGGCGCTGGCGATGGATGCTTTAGTGATGGCCTTTATTGTGGTTTATACCATGGGCTTCACCTGGGTTTATGATCGTGTTTTCCCGGTGGTACAGCCGAAGGATGAGGTCTTTATTGCAGGTGAGGCGGCTTAACCGGACTTGATACGTAGCCTCTTTTTTTACGATTTTGTTACTGCTTTCTCAAGTGTAACGGCTGCCCCGGATAACTTTGTTATCCGGGGCTTTTTTGTGCAATGTGCAAGGGAGTGAGATCTCTCTCTGTAATTAATGCAGCATCTCAACCTGGGGTTCTTTTTTCGGTGCTTTTCTGCTTGGGATCTGTGAGATCAGCATACCTGCCAGCATCAGGCTGCAACCGATAATGCCCTGGGTATCCAGGCGCTCACCCAGCAGAAAGTAACCGCCGATGACGGCAAATACCGCTTCAAGGCTCAGAATAATTGCCGCATGGGACGCGGGAGCGGTTTTCTGAGCAAACACCTGTAGGGTATAAGCGACACCCACCGACAACAGACCCGCATAGGCGATCGGCTGCCACGCCATGCCGATATTGGCGAAAGTCGGCTCTTCAATAAAGAGGGCTACGCCAAGACTCACCAGACCACAGGTAAAGAACTGCACGATAGACAGACGCAAAGCATCCATCTGTGGAGACAGCCAGCCAATCACCAGTACGTGACCGGCCCAGAACAGAGCGCCGATCAGCTGCAGCAGATCGCCATAGGCGAGGGTGAAGTCATCGGTGATACTCAGCAGGTAAAGACCCACTACTGCCAGTACGCCGCCAACCCAGGTATTGCGGCCGGTTCTTTGGCCCCAAAGTAGAGCGATAACGGGAACCAGAATGATATAAAGGCCGGTGATGAATCCGGCATTGCCTGCGGTGGTGTACTGCAGGCCAACCTGCTGCAAAGTTGCACCGGCAAACAGGAAGGTGCCGGCAATAAGCCCACCCTGCCATAGATTCAGGCGCACTTTGCCCTCGGGTTTTGCTATGGTCGGTTTCAGGATCAGCAGCAGCGGCAGTAGTGACAACGCACCGAGAAAAAAACGGGCTGCGGTAAAGGTGAAAGGACCGACATAATCCATGCCGACCCGCTGAGCAACAAAGGCGGTACCCCAGATGGCTGCTGTGATCAGCAGCATCAAATCAGAGCGTAGCGTACGTGTTTGCATAATTCCCTGCTTCCGAAAAATGAAACTAATAATTGTTTGTTATCAGGTTAAATAGCCCTGAATTGTATCAGAAAACAGTGGGTCATTCGGCATGAATTCTGTGTCTGTATTTCTGTAAAAGTTCAGAGAAATCAGATTGTTCATAATCTGTTTTTTTTTCGGATATGCAGGCTTACTAAATGAGGATAAAAGCGCTATTCTAGCGCGGATTTTTGTCTTGGTCGGTTAAGGCTTCTTTATTGGATATCCCCTTGGGCGGCAGATACACATAACCTGGCATTCTCAGGAGCAGGTATGCAGCAGTTTCGTATGGATCGCGGCCTTTTAAACAGCTTTATTTTTTCCTTTCTTCTTCTGTTGGCTGCGGCTCTTGTCTTGCTGCGGATTGATTTTCTTCCTGATCAAAATCTTCAGATAAGCGGACAGCATGGCGAGATGCGTTTGGCCTTCTGGTATCCCAATAGCAGTGGCCCGTTAGTGCTGGACGCAGAGTGGTTAGGTTTCCCTGATCAACTGTTATCCCCAAAGGAGGTCGAGCGGAATCTCGCCAGCTCTGTTGCAACCCGCTTTCCTGATGTTTGGCAGCCTCCAAAGCCCCGCCGCCATGTGATGACCTATACCCTGATGCTTAAGCAGATCCCGCAGGATATGGCTATGGGGCTGAAAATTCCTGAAATTAAAAATAGTTTCCGCCTGTTTTTGAATGATAAAGAGGTCGCCTCCGGTGGTCGTGCAAGCGACAGCCTGGATCAGCATGAGGCTTATTTTGGTGATCGTATCGTCCGCTTGGGGAAGTTACCGGAAAATGCGCGCTTAACACTTCAGGTGAGTAACTTCGGACACAGTCGGGGCGGTGTTCATGAAGCGCCTGTTTTGTCCACCGAAGCTCACTGGATTGATTATTACCGCTTCAATATTTTGGTTGAGTGTGTGGTGATCAGCCTGGCTTTGATTGCTGGTTTGCTGATTCTGGTGGAGTTTTATCTGGTTCCTGAGCATAGAGAGCTGCTTTGGATCTCTCTCTTCTCTATCGTTCTTGCGGGCTATATCGGCAGCTCCGGACTGGGCGGTTTTGCAACGCTGATACCGGGTTTTTCATGGCAGCTTTCTGTGCGAATGGAATATATCGGTTTTGCAGGGGCAATACCCCTGTTTCTGAACTGGTTAGTCGCACTCTATAAAGCGGATTTGCAATGCCAGGCGATACGTTGGCTTTCCTGGATTTCGTTAGGCATGGTGGTTTTTATTTTACTGACGCCCAGCTCTTTGTTTACCCGTTTTCTTCATCCCATGCTGATCTTCATGTGCCTCTGTATCGGCTTTGCCACCTGGGCGATGATAAAGTTAGTGATTCGCAATCGATCAGGGATTCGTATTCTGGTGGTTGGTGCGCTTGCGCTGATTGGCGGAATCATGCACGACCTGTTAATTTTTATGGAGCTTATTCAGGGTAAGAATCTGCTCGGTATTGGTGTTCTGGTATTCCTGGTCTCTCAATTAGGCTTTCTCACCTTTTATCGGACTCAGGAGCAGCTTCGTATTCTGGATCTGAATAAATCCCTGAACGATACCACCGAAGAGATTAAAAACCGGATTCAGGAGCAGCAGGAAGCGTTGGCAAGAAAAGAACAAGAACTGGAAATTCGCAAGAAAGAGATTTCAAGTTTACTGCGTCATGATGAGTTGACCGGATTGCTGAACCGGCATCATTTTCTTGAACTGGTTGAGCGCCGTCAGGCCCGTATGCCCCGACTGAGCCATAGCCTGATTATTATTGATATTGATCGCTATAAGCTGATAGTGGATCAGTACGGACGTGATTTTGCTGAAGGCCTTCTGGTTGAGATGGCAGAGCTGCTAAAAGATTGGTGTGAGGGCTATTTTGACCGGATACCCGCCCGATACGGTGGTGATGAATTTATTGTCTGGTTGGGACGTTGTTCGATGGATCAGGCAGAAGAGCTGGCCAAAGAGATCCGCAAAAAAGCAACGTCGATTCGCCTGCCAGCCCATTCAGATGTTCCGTCAGATTCTCTGGGGCGCTTTACCGTTTCAACCGGTGTTGCATCAGCCTCAACAGAACAGAATGAATCATCTCTTAGGGCTTTATTAGCCCGTGCTGCTGATGCGGTTCATCGGAGTCGTCACCTGAGTCGGTCAGTTTCGACAGCAGGAAGGGAGGCCCGTTGATGATTCGCTACCTGATTGTTTTTTTGTTCAGCCTGTTCAGCGCCAGCCTTGCTGCCCATGATACGACCCTGGTCTCCCGGCAGGGAATGATGGATCTAAAACCCTGGCGATTGGATATACACCCGGCAATTGAACTTGAGGGGCAGTGGCTGGTTTATCCCGGTCAGCTGCTGACGTTGGATGATCTCTCTCTTCAGCCTATTCCGAACAGTCAGCCCTTTCCTATTTCCCCGCTGGGTTGCGATATTTCAACGCTGGATCGGGCTTTAGCGTCCCATCGGGCCTTCAGCCCGGACTCGGACAAGAGTAATCCCCAAACGCGGGAGCTAGGTGAGCTAAGCTCCCAGGCGCAATCGACCCGTGTTCGGCCTTCAACGCTGATGAGCAACTGTGTTGCCACCTATGTGCTTGAGCTGCGTAATCTGCCAACACAACCACTGGCTATTATGATTCCTGAGTTATCCACTGCCTTTCGTCTGATATGGAACCATGAGGTACTGGCTCAGGGGGGGAAGGTAAGTGATCAGCTGCAAAGTTTTGAGCCCTATGTCGGTCATCGTCTGGTTGGTCTGCAAAGTGATACCGGACGGGGCGTTCTTCTGCTTCAGGTTTCTAATCTGACTGGTGCTAAGGGGCCTGTCCGCCAGCTTGTATTGGGAGAGGCATCGGCTATGAAGGCGCGCTTTGCTCAGGAAGAACTGCTGCAGGCATTGAGTGCTGCCATTGCAGGTATTGGCTGCTTGTTGCTGATGCTTCAACAGAGGGCGCGGCGTCGGTATGAAAAGGGGTTGTGGGGGTTGGCCCTGTTCAGTTTTGCAACGTTGCTTTATACCGTTACAGAGGGATATACCGTTATCAACTGGTTTGCTCATTCGATTGAATGGGCTGATGTGATCCGCTTCAATGTGGCCAGTCAAAACCTGTTTTTACCAGGGTTGGTTTTCTGGCTACTGGGCAGTTACCCCGGGGTGTTCCCCTCCTGGTATCTGATTCTGACGCGTTTGCAATTGCTTTTGTTGGTACCAGTGATTCTGTTGTTACCTGAGCCGTTACTGATTGCTTTGGAGTCGCCACAGATGCTGATGAACCTGGCCCTTGGCTGTGTTGGCTTTGCTTATATGCTGAGGTATCGGCGTTGGCTGTGGTGGTCATGTAAAGAACCGACGGCAGGTGTTGGCAGTTCTGAGTCCAACGATAGCAGAGCACGTTGCCTCAAGATGAATGCACTTTTGGTGACTCTGCTATTTGTTTTGGTTACTGCTGTTCATGATGTGCTTTTGTATCAGAGATTGCTGATGGGAATGGATTGGCTCCCTCTGGGTTTTGTTTGCTTTATTGTGAGCCAGATTTTCTTGCTGGCAGTCCAGCGAGCCCGGCAACATGCTTATGTAGACGGCATCAATCAGAAAATATCGGCAAATCAGCAGCAGCTTGAGAAAGAGGCGAGCCTTTGCACGCAGGCGCTGAAAGAGAAGACGGATCAGTTGGAAGAAACTCTATCAGAACTGCACTATCTTGAGCGACACGATGGCTTAACCGGGCTTTTGCGGCAAAGTAGTTTTCTGGCTGAAAGTCGTCGTCTGTTAGCGGAGCAGGCGGGTGCTCCCGAGTCCGTCAGCCTGATCCTTTTGGATCTGGATCGCTACAAACAAATAGGGGCTTATTATGGCCCGGTGGCCGCGGATCAGGGGATGAAAGAGATCGCTGCCTTGTTATCTCATTGGGCGGAAGGGTCGCGCTTGTGTGCCCGGCTGGAAGGCGAGTCTTTTGCTCTGCTGATTCCGGGGATGGAAGAGTATGAAGCGCTTCAGGAGGCTGAGTGGCTAAGGCTCAGAATCTCTCAGCGCTCTGTTATGCTTGATGATATGGCTGATAGTGGCGAAGAGTTTCATATTACTGCCAGTTTTGGTGTTTGTGCCTATCCGACCGCCGAAGCAGATATCCGTACCATGATGAATGCCGCTGAGCAGGCTCTAAACCGGGCAAAAGCCGGTGGTCGTAACGGTGCCATCGGTTATAGCCAGTTGTCTCTGGGGCTTTCCGGGCACCGGTCAGGCTGATGGAACCGTTTTTTCTACGGCCATCACAGGTATCAGATTTCTCAGAGCTGCTCCTGCCCGTCAGAATGGGATCCCGGTATGCTGGCGCAGTTGTGGCAGGTCAAGGCTGCTTTCCAGAGCATCAGCAACTCGGTCTATGGATTCTTCGTGCAGTGCCCGGATATCAAAAATTTCGGCCTGCTCAAGTCCGGCCCATTGCAGAATAGCGAGGCAGGCCTCGGGCTGATCAAACAGTCCGTGCAGGTAGCTGCCTGCGATCTGACCATCGTCAGAAACAGCGCCATCGCCGGATCCATCGGCAAATTGCACCAGAGGGCGGGCAAGCGCTTCGCCTGAGGTGACTCCGGCATGGATCTCATAACCTGATACCGGAATATCGGCCGCCTCTGTCGGATAAAGTCCGCGGGTTAAAACCCCCTGAACATTTTTCAGCTGCTTTTCCGCCGCCAGGGTGGTTTCAGTGGCCAGAAAGCCCAGCCCCGGAAGGCTACCCGCCGCACCTTCAATCCCTTGCGGATCATGCAGCCATTGCCCCAGCATCTGCCAGCCACCACAAATGCCCAGCAGTTTACCGCCGTAGCGCAGATGCTTATTCAGATAGCTTTCCCAGCCCTGCTGTTTCAGCCAGTTCAGATCCGCCTGAACACTTTTACTGCCGGGCAGAATCACCAGATCTGCTGGCGGTGGTGTTTCCTCCGGGGCAACAAAGTGGAAATCCACCTGAGGATGATTGCGCAACGGGTCAAAGTCGGTGTGATTGCTGATCCGGGGCAGTACCGGCACAACGACCCTGATCCGGTGCTCGTGCTCACTCCGGTCGGATGCGCCATTGATGCCATCTTCCGCTTCCAGACAAAGGCCATGCAGGTAAGGAATGACTCCCAGTACCGGCTTTTGTGTACGCTCTTCCAGCCAGTCATTACCGGGTTTCAGCAGACCAATGTCACCGCGAAAACGGTTGATCATAAAGCCGATGGTGCGTTGCTGCTCAGATTCGGACAGCAGATCCAGTGTGCCGACCAGATGGGCAAATACTCCGCCCTTATCAATATCCGCCACAATCGCAACCGGGCAGTCCACCGCTTCGGCAAAACCCATATTGGCGATATCGCGGTCCCGCAGGTTGATCTCCGCCGGGCTGCCCGCACCTTCCACCAGAATCACATCATATTGCTGCTGCAGGCGCTGATAGCTGTCCAGAACCGCTTTCATCGCTTCGGTTTTGTAGTCGTGATAGATACGGGCATCCATATTGGTGATCGCTTTACCCTGAATAATCACCTGAGCGCCGGTATCTGAATTGGGTTTCAGCAGTACCGGATTCATATCCGTATGGGGTTCCAGAAAACAGGCCTGTGCCTGTGCCGCCTGCGCCCGGCCTATCTCGCCACCGTCCACGGTTACGGCACTATTCAATGCCATATTCTGCGGCTTGAAGGGAGCGACTTTTACCCCTTTTCGTGCCAGCAGGCGGCATAAACCGGTCACCATGGCACTTTTACCTGCATCGGAGGTCGTGCCCTGAATCATCAGGGTTTTACAGGCGGATGCAGCCTGAGGTGCGATAGGTGTGGCAGACATGGACAGCGAACTCCAGACAGGGGCAAAAGACGAGGCTTAAAAAAGTCGCTATGATAGCGCATTTTTTATCGGTGGGTGGTCACTCAGACTCAGCCGTTCAACCGGATAAGCGTTTAATCCGGATCTCTGTTTCACTTTGATAAAGCACGGGTTCAAACCGCAGGAGCTGATATGGCGCTTTACGCCCCGGAGATTATTTTTTTCGCCCTATGGCTGGGTTGGTGGCTGGACCGGCGTTTTGGTGAAGTCCCTTTCTGGCATCCCTTGGTGGGCTACGGTTGTTTGGTGGGCTGGCTGGAAAAAGCCCTTAATGCGGATCGCCAGACGGGGAGTGCCCAATTACCGGTTGCCCGCAAGCGCCTGCTGGGGCTGATCGCTCTGGTCATCGCTGTTCTGCCATTTACTCTTGGACTGATGCTGCTTCTACCCGAAGCTGAAAGTGGTAGCGGGTACTTACTGCTATTACATCTGCTGCTACAGGGAGGCGTGCTTTATTTTGCGCTGGGTGCGAAAAGTCTGGATCAGCATCTGGCTCAGATCGAGCAGCCGCTGCTGGAGGGGGATCTTCCTAAAGCCCGTTTTTATGTCGGCTGGATTGTCAGCCGGGATACCTCCGATATGGATCAGATGCGGGTTACCCGTGCAGCGATAGAATCCGGCCTTGAGAACGGCAGCGACAGCGCCTTTGCGGCGGTGTTCTGGTTCCTGCTGGCCGGTGCCCCCGGAGTGCTGCTGTATCGACTGGCAAATACTCTGGATGCGATGTGGGGCTATAAGACCGAGCGCCTGTTAAGTTTTGGTTGGGCGGCCGCCCGTTTTGATGATCTGCTGAACCTGCTGCCAGCCCGGATCTCAGCTTTGTTGTATGCCCTGAACAGCCCCCATGGTTTTCAGGGGATGAAGACGGCACTGCACTGCTGGCGCAAGCAGAGTCATCAGTGGGAAAGCCCCAACGCCGGGCCTGTGATGGCTGCCGGAGCCGGGGCGCTTGGGGTACAGCTGGGTGGCGGGGATACCTATCACGGTCAGTGGAAAGAGCGTCCGTTGCTGGGAGCCGGTAAAGAGCCGCAGGCCGGGGATCTTCGGGCTGCAAGAAATCTGGTTCAGCGGGTGCTGTTCAGCTGGCTCCTGCTGGGAAGTGTCAGTGTTTGGGTGGTTTATCTCTGCTCCGGTCAGGGAGGGATTCTGTGAGTTATCGGCTAACGATACCTTCTGCTGAGAACCCATGGCTGGCACCCTTGCCACCTATGGCTACACCACAACACGGCGGAGATCTGCTGCGCGCGAAACGGCGTTATCCGCTGGTGGATCATTGGCTGGATCTGTCGGCGGCACTTAACCCGCAGCCCTATCCCGTGCCGGATATTCCCCCGAGCTGTTTTCAGCAGTTGCCGGATGGCTATGGGCCACTTTTGACGGCTGCCGCCAGTTATTATCGGCAGCAGAACCTCTGGCCGATAAACGGCTCCCAGCAGGGGATCGAGCTGCTGCCGGGGCTGTATGGCAGTACGGCTATGGACCGCGCGGAAAAACGGGTGGCGGTGCCGGATGAGGGGTATCAGGAACATGCCTGGTGCTGGCAGAAAAACGGGTTTTCTGTGTATCGCTATCGGGCGGATTCAACGGAAGCACTGATCGGCATTGCCGCGCAGTGTGATGTGCTGGTGGTGATCAATCCGAACAATCCCACCGGTCAGCTGTTTGACCGGAATACCCTTTTAGCCTGTCATCATGCGTTACGGGCAAAAAGCGGTTGGCTGGTGGTGGATGAAGCCTTTATTGATGCTTTCACTACCGATGAGCAGCAAGAACTCAGTGTGTCTGATGCTGCCTGTGATTCGTTAATCGTTTTGCGTTCTGTCGGTAAGTTTTTCGGTCTGGCGGGTATCCGCAGTGGTTTTGTGCTGGCGGGTGATTCTGTGATTGAGGCGCTGAAAATGATGACAGGGCCCTGGCCGTTGAGTGGGGTAACGGCCTGGCTGACGGAGCAGATGTTGCAGGATCTGGAGTGGCAACGAGCGGCCCGGAAAAAGCTGGATCAGCAAAGCGGAGCCTTGCGCACTCTTCTGAATCAGGTGTTTCCCGGTTTCAGAGAGATATCGGACCGGCAGCCTACTGATAGGCATCTCAATGAAGAGACGTTATTTCGTGAGGATTTCTTGTGTGCTGATCAGGGGCAAACGCCACTCTTTGTCAGTCTGGTACTGACAGGTGGCGAAACTGCCGCCAAAAAACTGCAGGAATGGCTGGCGGTCGAAGGTATCTGGATCCGGGTATTCCCGCATACCGGAAGGATTCGGTTAGGCTTACCAGGGGAGGGCGAGCAACTGATAAGGCTTAAGGTGGCTTTGACAGGCTATGTGGCGACTATGGGGCATCCTGCTCGTTAGCTGTCGGCGGCCTGTTTCGGTAGGTGCTCACTGAGGTACTGCTGGATCGGTCCCAGGCATTGGGTTAACTGAGCCAGACTTTGCAGGGCCTGTTCTGTGTTTCCCTCTTTCGCTGCCGCTTCTAGGGCCTCCGCGGCTTTTTCGGCCTCTTCAAAGGCGAAGGTGCCCATAAGTCCTTTAAGCGTATGCAGGGTTCTGAGAGTGCTCTCGTCAAAGCCGGCATTCTGACTGTGAATATCGCTGATCAGATATTCCAGCGTGGGTAAAATATCCTGATAGTTTGTCTGGAAGTCATTCAGGAGATCCACCATAAGATCCGGCATATCTCCCATTTTCTGCAGGGCATGCTCAAGCTGGCAACCTGGAATGGTGCTAAGCCAGAGTTGGTCATCGGCCAGACTATTAATAAGAGAATCTCTTTGGTTATGGTGTGTTAGCTGACTCATTTCGACGTCTTCTTCTCTGATCTCTTTTGTTGGAATCCACTCCACTAGCGCAGCGGTTAAAATATTGGGGTCGACGGGCTTGCTGATATGGTCATTCATGCCTGCTTCTGTGCATAACTCTTTATCACCGGACATGGCATTTGCGGTCATGGCGATGATGGGCAGATCTTTCAGTCCGAGATCCTGACGGATACTCCGTGTGGCTTCATAACCATCCATGACGGGCATCTGAATATCGCACAGTAACAGATCAAAAGAGCCTTCTCGCAGATATTCCACGGCTTCCCAGCCATTATTGGCCAGTGTTACTTTCATACCCCGCTGCTCAAGCAGTTCACGGGCAACCTGTTGGTTGATCAGGTTGTCTTCTGCAACCAGTACTTCGGCTCCGAAAATACGGGCCAGCTCAATTTCCAGATCAACAGTCTGATTCTGACGCTCTTTTCTTCCCGTTGGCTGGTAGCCAAAGAGATCTGCGATAGTATCCAGTAACGTCGAGGGGTTCATCGGTTTTGTGATGAGTTCGTCGATACCGGATTGCTCTTTCAGCCAACTGTAGGACTGGCGGCCATGAGCACTGATGATAATGCTTTTGGTATGCTCTGCCCCTGCTTTTTGGTGATAGCAGGCCAGAGTCTCAACACCGTCCAGTTCGGGCATCTGCCAGTCGATACAGGCCAGATCGTAGGGGGCGTTTTCTGTCAGCGCCTGGTTGAGCTTGTTCAGGGCTTGGCGGCCGTCACAGACCAGGTCAGCGGTATAGCCAAAGCTTTCGATCATTTTCTGCAGAATTTCACGGGCGTGTTGGTTGTCATCTGCGATCAGAACCTTGAGTGCTGGCAGTTTTTCCAGTCGGGTTGGTTTCTGCTCCGTATCAGACTGCAGTGTGCAAACGACGGTAAAGCGGAAGCAACTGCCTTGGCCGGGCTGACTGGTAACTGTCATCTGTCCACCCATGGTTTCTGTCAGGTGCTTACTGATGGCCAGCCCCAACCCGGTACCACCGAAACGTCGGGTTGTGGATGCATCTGCTTGCGTGAAAGGACGGAAAAGACTGGCAATCTGTTCTGCATCCATCCCGATCCCGGTATCAGTGACCTCTATATTGAGAGTGACCTGATGGTCGTCCAGCGGTTCCGCCTCTGCGCTGACCATAACTTCACCGTAATCGGTAAATTTAATAGCGTTGTTACACAGGTTAATCAGAATCTGACCTAGTCTCAGCGGATCTCCGATCAAAAGTCGAGGAATGCTGTTCGGGAAAGAAAAGAGCAGTTCAATGCCTTTCTCCTCCGCTTTCAGGCTGACAATACGGGCAAGATGTTCAATAACTTCATCCAGATCAAAGGCTGTCTGTTCGATGGATAATTTACCGGCTTCGATTTTGGAGAAGTCGAGAATATCGTTGATGATGCCCAGCAGGTTATTAGCGGATTGATGAATCGTGGTCAGGTAAGATGCCTGAGTCGAGTCCGGATCGTGTTCTTTTGCCAGTTGGCTAAGGCCAATAATGGCGTTCATGGGCGTGCGTATTTCATGGCTCATATTAGCCAGAAAGTCACTCTTCAGACGATTGGCTTTATCTGCGGCTTCCTTAGCTTCTTTGAGAGCCTGTTCAGCCTCTTTGCGTTGTGTAATGTCGTACAGCCAGGTGAAATAGGCTGGTTGGCCTTCAAACAAGGTACGGTAAACAGAGATCAGTCCCCAGCGAATGTCTCCGTTTGCGGTCACCAGGCGGCCCTCAAAGTCCTGTATGCGTTCTTCTTGACTAAATTGAGAGACCAGATCCTGGTGATCCTGCGGATCTTTGAAGATCTGCGCGGCTTTCATGCCCAGTAGCTGACTCTTGTTGTAGCACAGCATCTTAACCATAGGGTCGTTGCAGTAAATGATGCTGCCGTCATGACTCATGATAGCCGCTCCTACCGGGCTAAGTTCCATCATGCGCTTCAGTCGGTTCTGGGATTCTGTCTGCTCGGTGATATCCACCAGTGTCAGAATGCGACCATCATTGCTGGTGTCGGTACAATAAATATCGATCACTTTGCCTGTTGCCAGAAAGCGCTGAAATTTCCCTGAGCTATGCTTTCTGAGGTTTTCCAGAGCCTGTTGTACTAAGGTATTTTTGTCGCCTTCTCCAAGGTCACCCCGTTCCGCCATAAACTCATAAACGTCACGCATTGGTGTTCCGGGTTCGCAAAGGTACTCGGGCAGATCATAAGCATCCAGAAACGGTTTGTTGGCGAATTCCAGTGTGTTGTCAGCACTGAGCTTTAGCAGACCGCTGGGTTGACTGTTAAGAATGACCTGCTGTTCCGATAGGGTATCGGCCAGTTTCTGATCGGCCTGTTTAATGGGGGTGATATCCACGCCTTCCGGTAATAGCAGAATCACTTCTCCCCGGTCATTGGTGATGGGGGTTAGAGTGAAGTCGATGCAGACCATTTCACCTTCACTGTTGATATTAATGACTTCAAAGTGAGACTGGATGCCTTTCGCGCCCTTTTCAACGGCTTCACGGACAATGTTTTGCTGGCTTTTATCGTGATACCACCAGGGGGAGTCCCAAAAAAGCTTTCCCAGTACAGCGGAATGGTCACATCCAATCAGATTCATAGCCGCTTTATTGGCCACCAGAATGTGGCCTTCAGGATCGAGAATAGCCATCAGTTCTGAGGAGTTGTTCAGCAGGGCGGTAAAGTAATCGGTCATCTGCTGCAGGGCTTGTTCAGCGGCTTTTTGTTCGCTGATATCCCGAGCAATTGCGGTAAAAAAGAGGTTGTCCTGATTCCGGACCTGATTAACCGCGAGATAGATGGGGAATTGCTCACCATTTTTGCGCAGGCCCGCAAGCTCTCTCCCTGTGCCCATAGCCCCGGAATCAGTAACGCTTTGTGTCAACGGGGCTTTTGGGTGTCCGGTGCTTAAATCATCATCGGTACCTTTCTGTCTCTGAAGGTAGCCCTCCATATAATGCTGATGATGACTGCTGAAGGGCTCGGGCATTAGCATTGAAATGGGTTTGCCAAGCACTTCCTGCTGTTGGTAGCCAAAGATCTTTTCCGCTGCCGGATTAAATAGTGTGATATTACCGAACTGGTCAGTGGAGATAATTCCATCGACCGTGGTATTGATAATGGCGGAAAAATCAGATTGTTCTGTTAGCCCGAAAGAGGGAGCAGATCTTGTGCTGTTTTTCGAAAGCTTGGGGCCAGATGAGGTGCGCTTTGACTGTATCCAGGCACCAGCGGTCAGTCCCACAAATGTGGCGAGAATCAGATAAGCCAGCAACAGGATATCTCCATCGGTAGGAATCCAGAGTTCATTCTGATACTAGCCAACTGGTGACGGAAAGCAAGTTAAGATGTATTTGCAAGAAATGAATGCTAAAGAAGATGTTGAGGGTAAACCGAGCAAAAACAGCTGGTTTTTATCGCTCAGGATAAATGAGCCAATTGATTAAACAAAAAAAAGCCGCAACACAGAGTGTTCCGGCTTTTCAACAGCATGGCAGATCATTGTCTAGTACGGGTTAAACAGCATCACCAGGACGATCAGGGTGCCCAGTACCAGCAGGGTATCAACAACCCAGCGTGCTGGAGTTCTCTTGGCTTTTTTTCTCATCTGAGGGCGCGCCGCCGGAACGTTCCGGCGCTGCTGGCTGGCGCTACCCCGGCCACTACGGGCCTGAGCAGATGAACCGCGTCTGTCAGGACGAGGACGTGGGCGACCACCAGCCATCTTTCTCTGTTTCTGGAGTTCTTCGTTACGTTTGTTTTCTTCGAACTCTTGCTTTCGCCGAAGGGCATCTTCCTTCAGCTTTCTCATGTTTTGCATTGAAAACCTCAGACATCAATACAGGGGCATAATACCTCTGTATCTCTTTCCTTATCCTTCATCTTTTTTTATCGCAACAGGCAGAAACTACATGCGTGTTATTCACTGTCCTTAGCAATCTCATAGCAAGGATTATACTCTGTTCCGGGGAGTTTCATGCGTTGTTGTTGCACAAAAGATTGTAACAGTGCGTCAAGAGGTGCCATGATCTCCTCGTCACCATTGATCTGGAAGGGGCCAAACTGTTCGATAGCTGTAATTCCCTGGGCTTTTACGTTACCGGCAACAATTCCTGAAAATGCGCGACGCAGATCAGCAGCTAACAGGTGCGTTGGCTGATTCAGTCGAATATTCAGTGCGGCCATGTTGTCATGGGTTGGCTCAAAAGGTTGCTGAAATTCTGGGCTGATTTTCAGGCGCCAGTTGAAGTAGAAGGCATCGCTGCTGATACGGCGTGATTTTTCCACTTCGGTAATACCATGGGATATTTCGCGGGCAACCCGGGCAGGATCATCAATAATGATCTTATAGCGCTGTTGAGCCTGATAGCCCAGTGTCAGGCCAATAAACTGATTGATCTGCTGCCAGTAATCGCGGCTGCTCTCCGGGCCTGTAAAAATAACCGGGAAAGGTATGTCATCATTTTGCGGGTTCAGCAGAACGCCTAACAGATAGAGTATCTCTTCGGCTGTACCGGCTCCACCGGGAAAGACGATAATAGCGTGCCCGACTCGCACGAACGCTTCCAGACGCTTTTCAATATCCGGCATGATCACCAGTTCGTTCACGATCGGATTGGGGGATTCTGCTGCAATAATACCCGGCTCTGATATGCCCAAATAACGACCATTCTGAATCCGCTGTTTGGCATGAGCAAGATTTGCACCTTTCATTGGGCCCTTCATGGCACCGGGGCCGCAGCCGGTACAGACGTTAAGCTCCCTCAGCCCTAACTCATGACCAACGTCTTTGGTATAGCGGTATTCTTCGCGGCTGATAGAGTGTCCACCCCAGCAAACCACCATATCCGGTATGTGGTTAGCCTTGAGGGTGCCGGCATTACGTAAAATATGAAAAATAGCGTTAGTGATGCCTTCGGAGTCATTCAGGTCAAAGCGGCTGTTGTGCTGTACTTCGCTGCTGACATAAACAATATCCCTCAGTACGGACGAGAGGTGTTCACGAATGCCTCGGATCATCTCGCCGTCAACAAATGCAGATGCCGGAGCTTGGGTCAGATGAATTTTGATACCCCGGTCCTGCTGCAGTACTTCGATATCAAACGCTTGGTTCTGTTCCAGTATGGCTTTGCTGTCATCGGTATGACTGCCGCAGTTAAGGACTGCAAGAGCACAACCGCGAAGCAGATCATATTGGCCGTTTTCCGAGGTGCATTTCAGGCGGTTGACTTCAGTCTGAGAAAGAACCTCCAGACTACCTTCTGGAGAGAGTCGGGTATCAATACCCTGAGTGTTTTTATGTGATGTCATGATGTTATCTCCTGTCCCTGCAGCCCTGCCCTGACACCCTTCAGTTTTGAGTGGCGTTGTGTGCCTGGTATTAAGCCGGTCTTAAACGGATGTTCACTCGTGTTAAAGGCCCCGGCTTATTTTGGGTTCGCTATATTCAGAGCCTGCTGCCAGAGCTGTAATATTTCCTGTTGATCTTCGCTGTTCATATTGTCATCGGCAAATACCTGATGTAACCAGCGGGTAAAGCAAGTATCAAAGTCATCCTCAGGTTCTACATATTCAGCGACCAGTGTCAGCTGAGGAATGATATAACCCAGTGCAAACAATTGTGATTCGTCAGCCTGCATCTCTAGCTGTTTCAGTACTTCGGCAAGTTGATCTGCGCGCTGGCTAAAGGTTTGCATAATGGCCTCTTGGTTGGTTGTCTTCTTCATTATGGCAGCAGAGTTGCTAACGTGCTGTTTCATAAGATGTTAATAGCAATCTATGACATAAGCATAACATTGGCCTGAAATGAAAGCACAGCGCCTCAATGCCTGAAATGAGGATCTTATCTTTTAGTCGAATAACGCCTTTCCCAATTAGTGGTATCTGGTGATGGGTCAAACGATTGATTGAAAACAAGGGGGGCTATGCCCGTACTGGACTTCCGGTTGGTAGGTTGGTTTGTGACTTTTAAGTCATTGATTTTTATTGGTGAAATATGACTTAAAAGTCACGCTTGTCTCTGACCAAGGTCTAATATGTTGCGCGTGCGAAAAGCAAGTAAAAAGCACTCAACATGCCAAGCCGCGCTGAATAACCATAACGACAAATCAGCTGAGGCATGGGCTGTAAACCAAAAAAACAAATTGAAAATTAACAGGTGTAACTGTGCTATTAAAACGTAATCACGGAGAAGAACATCCGTATTGGGCTGCGGGCCCATTCAAAATTCGACTACCTTTTATCCATTACCGTTGGGAATTGGCTGAAACCGTTCAGGGCATGGTGATGTTCGTTGTCGGCATGGCAATGATTCCCCTGCTGCAGAAATACTTAGGCCTGCCTTACGATGTGGCGTTGGCCTATGTCGTGATCTGCGGTATCGGCTTTATGTTGCCGAACTTGTTAGGGGTTCCTTTTGTACCAGGTTGGATTACTCCGGCCATTCCTGTTGTTCTGCTCTTTATTGGCGGGTTTGAGCCTGGTCCTGATGCGATCAAAGCTCTGGTTGCACTGCAATTAGTTGTTACTGCGGTATTCCTCTTTATGGGTGTTACCCGTCTGGGCTCCAAGCTGGTTAATTCGATCCCGGATTCCATTAAAGCCGGGATCCTGCTGGGTGCCGGTATTGCTGCAATCAGTGGTGAGATTGTTGATGGTGGTCGTCTGCACAATACACCGATCTCTCTGGGTATTGGTGGTCTGATTACTGCTTATGTTCTGTTCTCACTGTCTTTCCGTGGCTGGGTTGAGAAGCATCGCTGGGCTAAAACCATCGCTGGTTACGGCATGGTTCCGGGTATGCTGATTGCGATGGCGATCGGTTGGGGTGTAGGTGAGTACAAACTGCCTGAAGTGGAAATGGGCATTTCGGCACCGAACTTTGCAGCTATCTGGGATTACCTGCCGTTCACCATCGGTATGCCGGGTATTGATCTGTTCATTGCGGCGATCCCTACCGCTATCATCGCGTATATCATTGCGTTTGGTGACATCATTGTGGGGCAGAGTTTGTTGAGTCGTGTTGACCACCTGCGTCCGGATGAGAAAATTGAAGTTGATGTTGACCGTGTTCACCTGGTGACAGGTATCCGTAACCTGATGCACTCTTTCTTTGCTCCATACCCTGGTCTTGCAGGTCCTCTGTTTACTGGTGCGATGGCTACGATTGCTGAGCGTTATCGTTATGGCCGCAGCGCGATGGATACGATCTATTCAGGTGCTGGTGTATTCTGGATCGTAGGCTTTATTGCTCTGTTTGTTCTACCTCTGATCACGCTGTTCAAGCCGGTTCTGCCGATTGCACTGTCAATCACTCTGATCATCACAGGTTATCTGTGTATTGCGGTAGCGGTAGAGCAGATTGAAAGTGCGACTTCTATGGGGGTTGCCGGTATCATGGGCGTGGTACTGTCGGTGCACGGTGCTGCATGGGGTCTGGGTGTTGGTCTGGTTCTGTACTTCCTGATCGAGCACCGCACCAAAAACGCCGTTAAAGATGATGAGGCGATTCATGTTGAAGAGGATGCTGCTTCGGTAGACTGATCATGCACCTTCAATAGGTGTCTAGTCCTGATATAAGTTGACACTTTTTTACAGCGCCCGATGAACCTCATC